>JBGPHY010000090.1:0-12889 GCA_041484625.1 Terriglobia bacterium
ACGTCGATGGATGGCATCACATGCAGGGCGAAGATGGCTTCCACGGCAGGGTTTTCAAAGACCCCTTCCTTGAGCATGAGGGCCGCACCACCTTCCTCGCCGACAGGAATGTCTTCCTCTGCCGGCTGGAAGATGAACTTGACCCCGCCCGGAAGCTCGTTCTTGAAGGAAGCCAGCGTCTGGGCGACACCTAGAGCCACTGCGGTGTGAACGTCATGGCCACAGGCGTGTTTTGCGCCCGGGTTCTGCGATTTGTAAGGCACCTCCAAGGTTTCCTGGATAGGCAAGGCGTCCATGTCCGCCCGGACGGCTACGGTCGGACCAGCATGTTTTCCTTCCAGCAGGGCGACAACACCCGTCTTGGCAATACCGATTTGAGTCGGCAGGCCTAATTCTTTGAGGAAAGTTGACACCTTTTCTGAAGTTCGAAATTCCCGGTTGCTGAGTTCCGGGTGACGGTGCAAATCCTGGCGAACCTGCACCAGGTTCGAAGCAATCGTCTCGGATTGGAGCTTAATCTTACCGGAAAGATCCTGTGGGTTCATGATCGCAGCAATTCCTCCAAAGTGGTGCGGGCATCCGTTCCCTCATCGCGGTACTTCACGATGATGGGAACGGCAAGTTGCAGTTGGTGCTGGAGGGCATAACTCCCTCGGGCCGGACGGCTTCCCGGAACCACCACGGCACCCTGCGGGATGACCAGCTGAGAGTCTTCAGTTCTCCGATAGATCTGCCCTTTTGCCAGATCGTACACCGGGGTCGAGCCCGTGATGATCACTCCAGCTCCGATCACTGCACGCGATTTAACCAGTGTCCCCTCGTAAATCCCACAGTTGCCCCCCACCAGCACATCGTCTTCGATAATGACGGGCAATGCCCCGACTGGCTCCAACACTCCGCCGATCTGGCTGCCGGCACTGATGTGGACTCTCTTTCCGATCTGGGCGCAGGATCCCACCAGCGCGTGGGAGTCCACCATGCTGTCGTCATCCACATAGGCTCCCACATTGATATAGGTCGGTGGCATCAGGGTGACGTTTTTCCCGAGGTAGACTCCGCTTCTCACCGACGAACCGCCCGGAACCACGCGCACGGAGGGAGAGACTTCCTGAAGATTCTTGAGCGGGAAGGTGTCCTTATCGCGAAACTGAAATTGCGAATTAATTGAGAAATCCACCACCTGGCCTAGCTTAAATCCCAGCAGGATGCCTTGCTTCACCCAGGGATGAACCCGCCAGATGCTGTCGATCTTCTCGGCTGCCCGGATCTCCCCGCGGCCCAGCCGGGACAGAAAGGTATCGAAGACCTGCCGGGACTCAGCGTCCAGCTCCTCGCGCTCTCGGGAATAGTGGAGGGGGATAAGCTGTTCCAGGTCCATATTCATCGAACCAGCCCCAACTCGGCCAACACTTTCCTGAGTTTCTCCCGATTCGCAGGTTGCAGGGGCACCAGCGGCAGTCGATAAACCTCTTCGATGAGACCCATCATGAACAGCGCAGCCTTCACTGGCACGGGGTTGGTCTCCAGGAAATTGGCTCTCATCAAGGCATAAGTCTGGTAATGGATCTGGCGGGCCAGTTCCCAATTCCCGTTGAGGACAGCGTGAATCATGCACGTAAAATCAGCGGGGATTTCGTTGGAAACCACGGAAATACAGCCGTCGCCGCCCATGGCAATCAAGGGCAGGGCCAGCGAGTCGTCGCCGGACAACACACTGAAATGCTTCGGCCGGTCGCGTAGAATCAGCATCATCTGGTCGAGGTTCCCGGAGGCCTCTTTCACCCCCGCAATATTGGGAATCTCGGCCAGCCGGAACAAAGTGGCCGGCTCAATATTGACCCCGGTTCTGCCGGGAATGTTGTATATGATGATGGGAATATCGGTCGATTCCGCGATGGCCTTGAAATGCTGGTAATGACCCTCCTGCGACGGCTTGTTGTAGTAAGGGCCTACCGAGAGGACTGCATCGGCGCCGATTTTCCTGGCAAAGCGGGTGAGCTGGATCGCCCGTTGCGTGTTATTGCTGCCGCCACCGATAATGACCTTGGCCCGGTGGTGGGCGTGCTTGACGGTCAGTTCGCAGATCCGGAAGTGCTCCTCGTATTCGAGCGTGGAAGCTTCTCCAGTGGTGCCGCAAGGGACAAGGGCGTCAATTCCCCCCTGGATCTGGAATTCGATGATTTTTTCGAGATGCTCCTCTTGGACCTTTCCGTCCGCGTCGAAGGGGGTTACCAGTGCCGTCATGGCGCCCCGGAATTGGATCTCCTTGTTCATATGCGTGCCTTTCTGTCTGGATCAGCGGATGCTCAGAAGATCCTCCAACACCTGATCGAACGTAAACAGTCCCTTTCGATTCAGGACCCATTCTGCGGCTAGCAGCGCGCCACGCGCAAAGCCAGCCCGCGACCGCACCGTATGGGTGAGTTCTATGGTATCGGCCGGTGAGTCGAAGGTCAACGAGTGAATACCCGGGAATTCGCCGGATCGCACCGAAACCAGTTGAAACTCCTCCGCGGCAATAGGTCGGTCCAGCGGCTCTGTAATTATCGTCCTTTTACGAGGGAATCTCTCCAGGATCAGAGCCGCCAATTTGCGAGCTGTCCCACTGGGGCTGTCCACTTTGTGTCGGTGGTGGATTTCAGAGCCAAAAACATCGTAATCCTCAAAACGATTAAAGAGTTCGGCTGCCCTGGCGGCCACACGATAGAAGAGGTTCACTCCCAGTGAGAAATTCGGAGCATAGACCAGGCCGATTCCTTCTTTTGTTACCAGAGATTGGACCTCGGACAGGTGCTCGTTCCAGCCGGTGGTCCCCACTACCAGGGGCTTCTGGAGGGATGCAACCTGGCGGATGTTCTCCAATACAGCACCTGGATGCGTAAATTCAATGCAGATTTCGGCATCCTGCAGGGACTCACGAGAAACAACCAATGCCGTGCGGCCATCGGCCACCGGATCGCATATCGCCACGACCGCGTGCCCTCTCAGCAGTGCCAGCGAACCTACCTCATGACCCATTTTTCCATACCCGACGAGTGCAATCTTCATGATACTTTTCCTCAGAATCTCCGTCCCTGCATCTGGGCAGAGTATTTCGCAAAGAACAGCAGGATCCCGGTGGACAGATACACCCAGGTGAGAATGATGATAACCGTCGCAATCGAACCGTACACGTTTCGATAATTGTGATAGCGAAGCCAGAAGGTGAAAGCGTACTTGGCCAATTCCCAAGTCAACCCGGCATAGATGGCGGCATGCGCTACCTGCGAAAAGCGGAGCCGGGTGTAGGGAACGATCTTGTAGATCAAGGCAAACATGAAGACCGTGAGCAGAAAGCTGGCCAAGACTGAAAGCACATCAAAAATGATCTCAGTAGTGGAAGTGATCCAGCGATTCAACTCCCCCAGTTCCAATTCATGGGTGGTCATTCCATGCAAGAAAGTCTGGAACCGTCCCAGCATGGAGGTGGTGAATACTGAAGTTAAGACAAAGCAACCACAGAAGAAGGCCATCAGGGAAGCCGTAATTCGCGTGTGCAGAAACCCGCGCCCTTTCTTGACCCCCCAGGCCCGGTTGAGCGCCTGTTCCAGCGGGACGAAAGCGCCAGTGGCAGTCCATAGCAGAAGGAAGACGCCTATCAAGGAGAACTTGCCGGCCGAAGCGATGATCATTCTCAAATTCTTTTCAATTAGTTCAGTGCCCACAGGCAGGTAAAAGCGCAGGGACTGGATGATGGCCGAATCCAATTCGTATTTGCGGATGAACAGGCTCCCGATGCTGAGCAATATGAGCATCAGGGGAAAGAATGAGAAGAAGGTGTAGTAAGCGATCGCCGCCGCATACGTCATGGAATCTCCCTGAATGAAATCAAGGAGGGCATGTCCGGGTTGGAACTTTTTCGCCATGTCACTTAATGAGCCGCACCCCCGCCTACCTGCTGGACGGAACGTTGATCGTTGCAGTCTCCCCCTGCAATACAGCGAGGCTCGAGTTTATCCTTCTGGAACACGAGTCAACAGGCACAAAACCGCGGAAGTGTCCAATCCGGAGGCCCTCAACGCTTTTCTCCTTTGCGATGCCCGCTCCTGTCCACAATCGAATCTACTCCTGTTTGCAGCCTACCTTTCTTACATTGCGCAACTTTGATAAGGAACTTGCCGACCCATTTTGCCAAATCTTCCATTTCCTCCGATCTTCTCCTTCATGGTGCCGGGCACAGGTATCCCTGTTCACGCATGTTTCTTGGCCGAAAGGCTGATTAGGTTGGCGAAGAGACGAATCGCCCCCGGCACACTGGCGGGCAGTTGACGAAACCAGGAGTAGGAGGTCAACACGTAAAGACCCCTTCCGTATTGTGCAAGCAGCAGTCCCCCATCGAGGGGCGGATATGTGGGGTCGTGGCTGGAGAGGAGCGCTTTGAAACGCGGGTCCCGGTCCTGAATGAAATAGAGTCCTCGTTCCTGGACCCATCCGTCAAAATCAGCTGGCGTGATTCTGTTGGGGGAGTGGAACATAGGATGGGCTGCATCCAGGATGGTGACAGGAGCTGTTTCATCGGTCACTCGATCCTCCGCACTCACGATCCTGGCCGGATAGGGGGAATATTGGACTCGGTTCCAGGCACCCGGCGTATTGTACTGGACGATATAGGTGCCGCCGTCCTCAACGTATTTCAACAATCTTGAATTGAAAGCTATCAGGTCAGACCTCACATCGTACGCGCGAATCCCAGCAACAATGCAGGAATAGTGGCTCAGATCACCGCTGGCCAACTCCTCTTTCCCAAGAAGGGTAACGGGGACGCCCAGTTGTTCGAGAACTTGGGGGACCTTGTCACCAGCTCCCATGATATATCCCAGGTTGGCATTTTCAGCAACTCGCACATCCAGGCAAACCAGTTCAGAGCCCGCCTTCTGGTAGAGCGGGATCCTCCAGAGGTCGAAGGCCGAGATAACTCGGCAACTGGTGCTTGACTCCCGCCCTGCCACCTCAGCGGTTACTGTCAGGGGGACATGGCCAGGCAATACCTTCCCGCTGGAAAATACGCGGAACTTGAAGGCAGTGGAGAGTCCTTTCTCGGCCAGTTGAAATCGCTGGATGCCCGGTTGAACTGACCATCCGGCCGGGATTTTCAAGCGCAACAGGCCCTCAATCTTCACACTGGAGTTGTTGACCAATTCTGCCTGGACCCAATGCGGTTGGGCCGAGCTGGCAAGAGGAATCACTTGCAGGGGGGGAGCGACATTGACGAACAAGGGAGGGAGGACCAACAACGGAATATGCCGCGTGCCTTTCAGGCGGTCCAGATCAAGATACTCGACCGGCCGAGTGGAACTCAAAGAGACGGACGAAAATTCTACTGGGGTCGGAGTCTTCCTTGTTGCAGCACCAGATCGATCCACGGGAACTGGCTCTGAGACTGAATATTCCAACTGGGCCTGAATCGGCGGGCCAGGGAGGGAGTCTTGACCCCGTTCAACTTCGGTGACCGTGTACATTGCAGCATGGGGGTGATCTCTTCTTAAGGAAAGTTGAGTGGGAGGCTGTTCCCTTGCCACTGTCACAACGAACTGCATGGTCACTCCCGCCCCAGGGTTCAAGGGAGTGAGTTCCCCCTGTACTTTTTCACTCTTCCAGCCAGGGGGATACAGGAGCCGCACCTGGCGAAGTTTTATAGAAGCTAGGGAACGGTTGACAATATGGACCGTCACGACGAATCTTTGGTCCTGGGTCACGACTGGCACTTCCGATAGAGCTTCGAAAGAAAGGCCCAAGGCGCGTTCAATGGCATGAAGGAAGTCCCTCTCCTTGTCTTCCATTAGAAAGTTGAGATG
Organism: Terriglobia bacterium; assembly: GCA_041484625.1. Taxonomy (GTDB): domain Bacteria; phylum Acidobacteriota; class Terriglobia; order Versatilivoradales; family Versatilivoraceae; genus JBGPHY01. Next base: position 5,835 of record JBGPHY010000090.1, read on the forward strand.
ATCGGCTGGAACACCTGTAAGAGAGGGCCTGGTCAGGGCTTGACGAATCTGGCGCACTGTCTCCAGACCACGGAGCAAGGGGCGATAGGTTGCGGAGAAATCGTTGGGCGAAAAACCGCTCTGCGCTTCATCGATAAATGACTGCAAGGATTCCAGTTGGTCTTTCAGCCAGGACTGCTGGGGATTGGCAGTCCCCAGGAGTTCCGGCAGACCATAGACGGTGTTCCCGAGACCTGCGCGGCTCAGGGAAGAGGCCTGATGCGAAAGCGAGAAAAGCGTTCGCGCTCCGGCACTGCTCGCGGCAATACCTCTTAAGGCATCGAAGGAAAGTTCGCCCAGCACCTGCAACGCGTCGCCTGCAAACGCATGGCTGGTGCCCATTCCTTGGGTGCGGTGCAAGCTGTAACCTAGGGCTCCGATTTCCTGAAAAGAGGACCCGAACAGCGGCACGTACTCTCCCGTGTTGATTTTCAATGAACTCGGGCCTTCCGATGAGTTCACCACGCAATAGCGTCTGGTCTGCCAGGGTGCCAGGCCTTCCAGTTTCTGTTCCGGAAAGCGGGTGGGATCGCCGGCAGCTCGATAGGCTTCCCGGGCCAGAATTCCACTTGCCTGATGATGGCCATGTCCATCCTGCACGGTGCCTTTCCAGACGGAAACAATAATGTCAGGCCGGAATCGGCGGATCACGCGGACCATGTCGCCCAGAACGATTTCGCGGTCCCAGAAGCGAAATGTCTCTTCTGGACTCCTCGAGAAACCGAAATCGAAAGCCCGAGTGAAATATTGCTCGACTCCATAGTATTCATCGGCCGCCAGAAGCTCACCGGTGCGCAGAAGGCCTAAAGCCTCCGTCAGATCGGAGCTGATGAGGTTCTGCCCTCCCTCTCCTCGGGTCAGTGTCAGCAAGGCGGTACGCGCATGGAGTCCCCGGCTGAAAAAGGTCAGCAAGCCCGCCGGCTCATCGTCCGGATGGGCGGCAATGAATAGGACTCTGCTGGTGAGCGGCAGTCGGGCCAACGCCTGTGCCAGTCCCGCCGCGCCGCGATCAATGGAGAGATCCTGAGACTGGCCCCAGGAACTAACTGGCATCCTGGCTACCAAACAGCAGAGGAAGAGCAGGACCAGGCGGCGTTGCCGGCACCGCGAGCCTAGCCCGCCAGAGGATAGGCTGGGGCAGCCGGGAAGGGGAAGAGGATTGGAGGGTGTATTCAAGAACCGTTTAATCATGGGACCATTCTTAGACGGCCCATACGACCCTAGGTTCGCTCCATCTCTCATGTGGGCACCGTAGAATGCCCCGTCTGGTTAAAGTACAGCTCTGATACAACGAAGACTGCCGTCATCAGAAGGATCAAGAAAACCCCGTATGCCGCGGCGCTTCCAAAATTGAATTGCCGTAACTGGGCCAGAATCTCAATGGAAATCGGGCGGTTGTGGATCGTGTAGATGACAATCGAAGACACGAACTCCCCCAGGGCCGTTACAAAGGCCAGCATGGAACCAGCCAATGCCCCCGGTAAAATCATGGGCATAATCACCCGACGGAAAGCGTAGAACCACGACCCGCCCAATGATCGGGCCGCCTCCTCGAGGGCCGGGTCCAGTTGCTCAAAGCTGGCCTGCACCGGACGAACCACCAGGGGGATATTGCGGATGAAGTAGGCCAGTGGAAGTAGCCAGAAGGTGCCGACCAAAAGCAATCGGCCTCGCAGGGGTTGTTGTTGGTTGAATGTTGCGGCAAGGCCCAGGGCCAGGACCGTCCCGGGCAGAGCCCAAGGAATCAGAACAAGGGCATTCAGCAAGGTACGGCCGGGCATACTTCGCTTTGCCAAAAGGTAGCCGGTGCAGAGCGCCAGCAGGAGGTTCAGACTGGTGGCTAGCGCCGCCATCTCCAGGCTATTGAAGACCGGCTCGAGAAACTGAGGGTCCACTATCAAGCGTGCATAATTGCCGAGTGTATATTGCGGAGGGAGGATCTCGGTTGTCCAAGTTCCGTCCTGAGAGAAACTGATCAAGATCAGAACAAAGTGAGGCAAAAGCAGGAACACTACCAGGCCCACCGCCAATGAAGAGACAAGAACTCGAAGGCAGCGGTTTCGGACTCGTCCAGTAGGTCGCAGAACTCCTTTGCCAAGGGACCGGTAGCGTCCCTTCCCTTCATAGCGCTGCAACACCAGAAGGAAAAGAAGAGAGGTCGACGTCAGAATAACGGTTTCCACGTAGGCCATTGCCAGGTCGCCGTTCAGCTTGGAGTTGTAAATCTGAAGGGCCAGGACCCGGAGGCCTCCTCCAAATAGATAAGGAGCGCTGAAGCTGGCCATGGAGGTCATGAACGTCAGGAGCGAAGCTCCAGCCAGGCTGGGGGTCAGCATTGGCAGCGTCACTCGAAAGAAAGTGCTGGTTCTGGAGGCACCCAACGACCGCGCGGCTTCCTGCAAGGTGATGTCTAGACGCTTCAGTCCGGCGGAGACGAAAAGATAGAAGTAAACATACATCGTGTATGCATGAATCAGCAGAATGGCCCAGAACCCACGCAACGAAAACGGGGGAGCCGACAATCCCAGCCACGTCTGAAGACATCGGGTCACGATGCCGCTCTCCCCGTAGAGAAACATGAATGAGACTACTCCTACCAAAGGGGGTAGAAGCACCGGCAAGGAGGCCAGGGCGGCGAAGAGGCGCTTTCCAGGGAAGTCGTAGTGATGGAAGACTAGGGCCAGAGGAATTCCAATCAAACCGCACAACCCCACACTGCCCAGAGAGACCAGCAGGCTGTTGAGCAACGCCTCCACTTGGGAGGGATTGCCCAGAAACTCGAGGTAATTGGCAAAAGTGAATCGGTTCTCTCTGATCAGACTTTGGACCAGGACATAAACATTGGGGTAGAGCACCAGCCAGAGGAGAAGTGCCAGCAGAATGCCCATGGCCGTCAATGTCGACTTGGAAGAACGTTTCATTTCAGAAGGTGTGCGGACTTGGGAACACAGTAAAGCCTCACTTCTTCACCGACCGCGTGTCGCCCCGAAACGCCAGGTTCAACTACAGTCAGGTCTTGACCGTTGATATCGATAAAATATTCCGAGTAACTTCCGGCAAACTGAAGGCCCAGGATCTTTCCGGAGCCCAGCATTGGGCCTGCCCCCTCTGGTTCCAGCCGGATGGCTTCAGGCCGCAGCAAGATCCGGTAGACCTGGCCCGGCTGAATCCCCTCTTCGGGGCGGACCGTGATGACCAGATCAAATCCTGACGGCAATGTGAATAGCGCGGAACCCGACTGGACGGACTTGCAGGGCAGGGAGAGGATGTTGGACTTGCCGATGAAAGCGGCCACGACCTCATTGGCTGGCCGCAGGTACAACTCTTGGGGCGTCGCGATCTGCTGGCAGACTCCGTCGAATAGAAGGGCAATGCGATCGGACAAGGAGAAGGCCTCTTCCTGGTCGTGAGTCACAAATACCGTGGTGATTCCCAGGGACCGAGTCAGTTGGCGCAACTGTCGGCGGGTGGATTCGCGCAGGGAGGCATCGAGATTGCTCAGCGGCTCGTCCAGCAACAGAATTTCCGGCTCTATTACAACAGCCCGTGCGATAGCGACCCTCTGCTGTTCACCACCACTCAACTGGTAGACCGGGCGGGAATCATAACCGGACAAATTGACTAGCTGCAGTGCCTCCTTCACCCTGTCTCGAATCTTCGGGAAAGACACTCGACGAGCCCTCAAGCCAAATGCCACGTTCTCCAGCACGTTTAGATGGGGGAATAATGCGTAAGACTGGAACACCATCCCCATGTTTCGACGTTCAGGAGGCAGGGCGGTGATGTCCTTTCCATGGAGGAAGATTCTCCCAGAATCGGGACGAAGAAAACCGGCAATGAGTCGAATGGTGGTTGTTTTCCCGCAGCCACTGGGGCCCAGAACACTGAAGAATTCCCCTTGGCTGACTTCCAGGTTCAACCCCCCCAGGGCCACCTTGGGTCCATAGCGCAAGGTCAAGTTCTCAAGTCTAAGGAACGACATATCATAAGAATGGACGAAGTCTGAATGATGAACGATTAAGAATACAAATCATGAATGCCGAATTTCGAAGGTTAAACGACAGTTGCCGAGGTCTGCGCTTTCAAGCATAGTTCCGGGTAATCTCGGGGTCCGTTGGAGATCATCGAAACCCACTTCCCTTGGTTTCATCCTCCACGCTTACTTCCTGCTGCTGTTGCGAATGTTAGAATCCCAATAACGCATCCACTCGTTGGATTTTTCTTCCAGAACTTTCCAGTCCAACGCCATGGTCGGGACTGGGTTACGGGTCATCCAGTCCGGCAATGCCCCCGGGTCTATGTCTTTACGGCATGGGATCCGATAATACTTGCGGGCTGCCAATGTCAAGCTTTCTCGTGAAGTCACATACTCGTAAAATTCCTTGGCTGTAGCCGCATTCCTGGCACCGGACAAAAGGGCGATTCCCTCGGTAACCACGGGGGTGCCGCTCGGAGGAATGACGTAAGCCAGGGGATAGTTGTACTGGGCGCGCTGCAGCTCGATGTCGGGCATATTCCAAAGGGTCACGAGCCCCTCTCGACGGACCAGTTTCTGACTAAGAATGGTGAGATTGGCCACGTAGTCCTTGGTATTGGCGTCCAGTTTTTTCAACCACTCGTAGCCGGTTTCCGGTGATCCCGAGTCCCGGTAAAAGCGCAGGATCATGGCACAGAAGATGGTTCTCATGGTGCCGGAAGCCAGAGGATCACGAATCAGCAACTGATTTCTCCACTTCGGGTCGATAAGGTCATCCCAGTCTCGGGGAGCATCCTCCGCTTTCAGGGCGGCGCTATTGTAAGCGATTACCTCGGGAGTCAGGTAGGTTCCAAACCAGAAGAGGTTCGGGCTGTGAGCTTCAGGAACGACCTCCCGGGCCCAGGAGGGCGAAAAGGGTTGCAGCAGACCCTCCTTTTCAGCTTGCTGAAAAAGGACGGAAGGCGCGCCCCACCAGAGATCAGCCTGGGGGTTTTCCCGCTCCGACCGTACCCGGTCCACCACGTCCTGGCTGCCCATATCGAGCCAGCGGACATCGACCTCCGAATGCAGCTTCTCAAATCCCCGCTCGAACTCCGTTAAGAGATCCTTGCCATGAGTGGAATACACTACGAGGGTGGTCTTGCCACTCGGTCGGCCAGTACAGCCAGAGGCCAGCAGGAGCGCCGTCGCCATTATCCCCGGCAGCGCCAGACTCCGGACAAGCCCCGCAAGCGTACGCTTCCATTCCATGGAGTCTCCATCCAGTCGGATAGCATTTCGCATCAGGCCCGCTCCAAATGACGAGGATACTGGCGAAGCCTCTCAGCCGCTCCGGCCAGCCAACGTCGATGACCGGTCGCCAACTTCCTGTGCCGGTTGATGCTTCTCCGCACCACCGCGGGTGCTGGGCCCCCAAAGACCTTGCGCACTTTTACAAAATGGTGTGGATCCAGAATCCGGCTGATCCTGGCGGGTGGAACTAGAATGGGCTTAGCCCAGAGCTCTCGGCTGGCTTGTTCCAAAAGCAGGGAGACACGCTGCGGGAGCGATTCTCCTTGCCGTCGTGCCGGCTGTTGCCGAAGTACCCGGGCCACGCGGCTTACGATCTTGTGGGCCGAGCGGAACGGAATCTGCCGGAACTGGACCATCCAGTCGGCCAACTCCGAAAGGGTAATCTCACCCCCCTGGCATTTCCGCAGGGCCTTTTCCACATTGACCTCGATGGAACCTAAAACCGCAGTCAATAAGTCCAACACTCGGGAGGAATATTCAAAGGCTGTCCGAACAACGGGCTGAAGATCGTCCTCGGTGTCCACGATGTCCCCGAAGGGCGTGTTGTGAAGGTCCAGGACAATGGACTGGCACTGCCCCACAGAATTGCTGGCTAGAATCCTCAGGTGTTCCAGGGCAACAGGGTTCCTTTTTTGGGGCATGATACTACTGGACTGGACGAACCCGTCGGGCAAATGAATCAGGTCGACATCCTGGGAAGTCCAAAGCAGGAGATCCTGGATGAAACGGCCCAGGTTTATCATCAGCGCCGAGAGGGTTCCGACACTCTCGACCAGGTAGTCCACACTGGCGATGCAGCCATAGGCGTTTTCCAGTGCCCCCTCAAAACCCAGGAGCTGTGCCAACCGGTGGCGGTCAATCGCAAAGCCCGTGGTCGTCGCCACGCACGCCCCCAGCGGGCAACAGTTCACATGCGCATATGCCTGGCGGAACCTCTTCAGATCCCTTTCCAGAAATTCCGCAGCCGCCATCAGGTAATGGCCCAGGGTGGTCGGTTGTGCCAGTTGAGTATGAGTCACCACAGGCAGAATCGTGCTCACGTGGATGTCTGCCAACTGCAGCAAGGTCTCCTGGAGTTCCGCCACCTTGGAGGCAGTTCGCAGAAGCTCTTCCCGGAGCACCATTCGGTACAGAGTCATGTCCACGTCATTGCGGCTTCTCGCCACACTCAGATGGCCGGAGACTTCAGGGCCGCAGATTTCCTCCAGCCTTCTCTCCATGAAAAAGTAGAGGTCTTCCTCAGCTCCCTGAAAAGAATATGCGTCCAGATTGGACCTCTCGCTCGTTACCTGTCGCAGGGCTCCCAGCAGAGGGCGAAGGTGCTTCCTGCTAAGGATGCCGCACAGCGCCAGCATGATGGCGTGGGCGCGGTTGATCTCAATCAGGGGCTGAAAAAAGAACTTCACGGCGTGCCGGAAGTTGGGTTCGAGAACCGTCCGCAGATATTCCGGATGAGGGAATACATCCGCCGCAGAAGGGCCATTCAATTCGGAGCGCATAAGTTTGCGTCGGCTGCTCAAGATGGGAACCAATCCTGCTGGATTTTAGTGAAAAGTTACAGGAGCGGCAAATCTTTAAGGAGAAAAGGGGAAAATTGCACCGGCTAATCGACCTTGGTGGCAACGTCGGTTCCACGCAGATAATGGATAGTCACCTTTTTGCCGGGCACGGGCTTTTTCTTTTTGATTTTCATTTCAACCTGGGGAGAGTAGTTGAATGTGCGTATCAGGTAAATGTTATCTTCGCT
>JBGPHY010000091.1:0-12884 GCA_041484625.1 Terriglobia bacterium
ACATGTCCTGTGACATAGAAAATATCGGGCCAGCTATCGTTGTCAAAATCCATGAATGACGCGCCCCAACAGACGTACTGAGTTAGTTCTCCCAGCCCGGAGATGGCCGTCACATCCGAAAATGTCCCATCCCCATTGCTTTGGAACAAGACCGGAGTATCATCCTGGAAATGGGTCTTGAAAATATCCAGCCAGCCATCCATGTTGTAGTCCGCTATACCGAGTCCCATCCCAGCCTGGGCCCGGGCATACTCGTTATAAGCGCATCCGGCGGTCAGGCCGATTTCGCTAAAGGTCCCGTCGTGGTTGTTGTGGAACAACAAGCTCGGCATGGAATCCACGGCCACATACACGTCCGGCCACCCGTCATTGTCAAAGTCGTAGGAGACTGGAGTGATAGAGTAATGAGGTCCGGGTTTGAGGATGCCTGCTTTTTCGGAGACGTCGGTAAAGGTGCCGTTCCCATTATTATGGTAGAGGATGTTCATTCCTGCGGGCAGTCCCATGGGACCGCAAACCACCGGCTTGCCACGCCAGAAGCAGCCGCCGGCTTCTCCCGGCACCTTCACTTTGCCGATGTCCAGTTCAATGAAGTTCCCCACGAACAAGTCGAGGTAGCCGTCGCGATCGTAATCGAAAAAAGTCGAACCGGTTCCCCAGCGAACTCGGTCCTCGTACAATCCGGCCTTCCGGGTGACATCAGTGAAAGTCCCGTCGCCGTTGTTATGGTAAAGGATATTGTGGCCCCAATAAGAGCAGAAGAGATCGTCCCTGCCGTCGTTGTCGTAGTCGCCGATGGACACTCCGGTCCCCCAACCCGTCGTTCCCACGCCGGCCCGGGCCGTTACATCGGTAAAAGTCCCGTTCTGATTGTTCCTGTACAAATGGGAGATCGGTGCCGTTTCGGGCGTATAAGTCTCTCCAAAACGAACTCCGTTGGTCAGGTACACATCCAGCCAGCCGTCATTGTCAAAATCAAAGAAACCCAACCCGCTCCCCTTAACCTCGACGATGTACTTCTGGCTATCCCTTCCTCCCCACACGTTCGAGATCGTCAAACCTGCTTCCTTGGCCACATCCCGGAATGTCACCTGGGAGCCTGCTTCGGGAGACTGAACTCCAACCGTAGGCGGTACGGACTGGCCTTGCCCTCCCAGCAATAGACCGCCGACCGTGGAAAGGAAGAGGGTGCCCGAGAGGGATATCGAAAGAAGAATTGAGTGACGTCGAATCGCAGCAGCCAGTGAGGCAACTACCGACCTGCATTTGACCATAATCGGCCTGACCCCCATCCCTTGAGTTGACAAGGAAGGCAAAGCTATCGCGCCAGAGCTTTTCATTATCTCCATTTCGCAATCAAATGCAAACTGGAACCCTCTGAACGCTTTGACACCGAGGTTATCATTCGGCCACAATGACAGGCGCAGTTGTCTTTCCCCCTGGCGGTTGAGCAGTGCCGGCTAGCGGGGTAACCAAAGGCAGGGTGAGCCCGTGCATCCCTTCAATAGAATTCTCTATTTCTATCTGGCGATGCTGCTTTCCAGCAACTTTCTGGTTTCCTCTGCAGCCGGTCAGACTATGGGCGCCATGGACTCTCACACCCGGCCAAGAGTACGCACTGAAAAGTTGGAAATCCCAAGCAGTCTGGTGTGTCCATCCTTTCGACCGACACTGTCATCTGGGGACGCGAGCGATTGTGATCGGATCCGCCAGGCGATCCAAAAGAACCGGACGTGGGAGGCCGGCCGGATGGCTAGCGGCCTCATCGGGCGCTTGCCGCTGAGCGGACTGGGTGACTTCTGGTTAGGCCTAATCGAACTCAGGGAGGGGGAATGTGCTTCCGGAGTTCGGCACCTGGAAAAGGCCGTGGAGAGAAATCCGGAATTGCCCCTGGTGCACGTGGGACTGGCTCTGGGATTCCTGGCAAAGGGGGAAGCAGTGTTTTTTGAGCAAAAAATGCGCTGGGTCATCGAGCGTTTTCCGCGCGAGTCCCTGTCCTCGTACTTTCTGGGCCGCTACTATTCCGAGGTGGTGGACCGAAGCGATGAAGGCGCGGGACTCCTTCTCCGAGCCTTGAGTGTAAACCCTGAGGATTTTCGGCCCCGCTTTCATCTAGGCCTGAACTTTGAAATGAAAGGCGACTTCCCAAGAGCCCGGGAGGAGTACCTACGAGCTTCCGCTCAGGTTGCTGCTCAACAGGAGACCTATGCTTACCCCCTGGAAGGGTTGGCGCGCCTGGACTGGAAGCAGCAAAATCCTGCGGGCGCACTCCGCTACGCGCGGCAGGCCGTTTCTCTAGACCCCCAGCTTCCCAGCAGTCGTCTCATGCTGGGTAACCTGTTTCTCCAAACGGGGGATACTGTCAGGTCGATTAGCGAGCTGAAAGCAGCCGCCGAACTCGATCCTGCTGATGCCGCGCCCCACTACATGCTAGCCAGGGCCTACCGGAAGATGAAGAAGCTGCCTGAGGCCCAGCGGGAAGAGGAGATCTTTTCCCGGCTCAAGAGATCAGGCGGGGAAGAGTGAAGCCTTCCCGCTGAGTACCCAAACTCGAACCATGTTTTCATTGACCTCTATCTTCAATAGAGGCTCCCCCCAAATCCTTTCAGGGAAATTTCCGCGTACCGTTGACTGCAAGTGGCGCAGTTGAAAGCCCTTTTCTAATCGCGGTTTCGATGCTATAAGTGAACCAAGGCACAGGGGTGTTGGCCCGAGTTGAAACAAGTCGAAGGACGGCTGGATCAACATCTCGACCGACTAAGGAGCGAAAATTGAAGAAGACTGATTCCCCGGAGACCGAGATCATAACTCCCTCCCACTTTGAGCCTCCCAAAAAGAAGAAGGTCGAGAGCTACAGCATGCTCGATCCCAAGATGAAAAAGATCTACTTCGAGTTTTATGCTGAGACCTACAAACCTTCGACACTGGATCGCAAGACCAAGGAACTGATCGCCATTTCCGCTTCCCTGACTTCCAAATGCCAGGGCTGCCTGGAGGGTCACATCAATAAGGCCCTGAAGTTGGGGGCGACCAAGGAGGAGATCAGCGAGACCATCGCTATCGCCATGGGGGTCAATGCGGCGGCTGTGGTTGACCTGACCGACATTGCCGCCGCCAACCTCGACCTCAAGCACTTTTAGCCGGCCTGATGGAATGAAACCCTTCACCGGCAACCCAGCCTTGACTTTGGCCCTGTTGTTCGGGGTGAGTCTGCTTGGTGAGGTGGACTACCAGATCATCCCGCCCTTGTTGCCGCTCCTCGCTACTGGCTTTCGGATTAGTCCCGGCTATGCTGGCCGGGCGGTCACCGTCTATTCACTCTCTGCCGCATTCGCCATCCTTCTGTTTGGTTTCCTGTCGGACCATGTTGGCCGGAAACCTTTTATTCAACTCGGATTGTTGGGGTTCTCGGGGGTCACGTTCCTCTCTTCATGGGCGGGGTCAATCCACATATTTCTTTTAACTCGATTCCTGGCCGGCATCACTGCTGGCGCCTTTGCCAGCTGCGTGACTTCTTACGCGGCGGACTATTTTCAGTACGGGCAACGGGGGCGCGCCATGGGGATCCTCTCGGCAGCATACTTCGCCGCGGCCATAGTCGGAATCCCGTCTGCCATCCTTCTGTCGTCGATCTGGGGTTGGCAAAAGATCTATTGGATCAACTCCGGTTTGGCCCTCATCCTAGGGCTCCTGGTCATTCGACTGCTTCCGGACTGCCCGTCCCTCGTGGTCTCCACAACCGGCACCGCCTTACATCGGCTCAAAGACCTCCCGCTGGCCATGAAACCTTTTTTTATCCGCAAAGACATGGTTGCCCTGCTTGCTGTATCGCTGCTCTCTTCAGGGGGCATGGTCGGGTTCATCACTTTCTTGGGAATCCATTTGCATCATGACCTGCATCTGACCATGAAGCAAGTCAGCGGGGTCTTTCTCTGGTGCGGACTGGCCTCTTTGGCCGGGGCGCCACTGTCCGGGCTCCTTTCCGACCGGTTCGGGAAGAAGAACCTGCTGGTATTCGGCGGTGTCATGCTGGCGGTTTGCATGGTGTCCATCCCTGCTTTGTCTTGGGGGCGATGGCTTTGGATCGGACTCGCCTCTGCAGGAGCCGCCATGGCTTTTCGCATGGCTCCGCTTCTGGCACTATTGACTGAAATGGCTTCACCCAGTGAGAGGGGAACTCTGCTGGCAGTCCGGAACACCCTCTCACAGCTGGGTATTGCCACAATCTCCCTGGCCTCTTCTTACTGTTACCTTTACAAAGGATACCAGGGTGTTGGATGGTTGACGGGGATTCTGATTGCGGGTTCTACTTCGTTGGTGGCCTTCCTGGTGAATGAGCCCAAACCAGGAGAGTAGGGGGCATTGCCAACCATTCTTCGTTTTGGGACAAGACAGGGGGTCGCCTGCGGTGAAGGGCAAAGAATTAAGTGGGTGGACCATGGGCTTACCCACTAAAATTGGGGCATTATTACCTCATGTAAGAAAAGACTTTAGCGTAGAAAGAATCACTTCTCAAATAGAGAGGAGGATGAAATTGATGTGGCGGCAAATGGTGGTGACTTTATTGTGCTTCAGCCTGGTGTGGCTGACCATGCCTGGCCTTGCACTCCGGGGCCAAGGGCAAACTACAGTTCAAGTGGCTCAATCTACCCAGTTGAAACTGATTCTAAAAACGTATCTTAGTACACGGACCAGCAGGATGGGTGATTCCTTCAGCGCAGAATTGGCTGAGCCTGTGGTGATAGGTAATAAGCAGGTTTTGCCTGGGGCTATCGGCAGTCACGATAAGGCAGTGCCCGCTACGATCAGCGGGGTTGTCACCTCCCTCGAACCCGCCAAGCGGTTTTCTCAGTTCGGAAGGAAAGCTTCTCTGATGCTTCGTTTCGACCGCATTAAATCGGGATCGTGGGAGCAAAGCCTGGCTGCTACGCTGGTAAGCGTTCACGATCCGTTGAACCCAGGCAAGGCCCCCCAGCCCACCGAAGAAGGAGCATTACAAGCCAAGGAGAATCTGAAAGGAGATTTGCTGAAGGGGGGGGTAGGTGCGGGAACGGGATCCCTGTTAGGGCTAATCTTCGGCAGTGTCTCCAAGGGATTGATAATCGGAGTGATCGGTGGCGGAGCGGCCATTGTGGCGGCTAAAGGAAAGAACGTGGAACTGCGGCCGGAAATGGGAATGGTTATTCGTCTGGATCGGCCCCTGGACGTCCAACTCAACACCAACAACGCAGCGGAAAAGTTGGATCCCTGATTTTTTTAGGGCCGGGAAGGAAACCTTTTTGGAAGAATCAGCGTCTATATGAGTATCACTTCACTTACTCTCTCCTTAAGGTGAGGGCGGAAGGCATACGTTGCCTTCTGCCCTTACCTCTCCATCTGTTGTTTTGACGTTCCACTCCAGACTGCATGAAACTGCCAGCAGTTCTCCAAGTGTAAATGGTACAATAAGATAGTCGGTGATCCTCAAGGGTCTTAAGGTCGTAAGGGTAAACTGATGCCCGTCTGGCCAGAGGCGAAAACCGGATGAACCTTCGCCTGTGAAGTGCCGAAATCAAGGGCTGATACAACTGCCCTATAAATGGCTGTAACCTTTTAGACTGCCGTGCCACTTACCACACGAGGGGGATGGGGCGGCAGATGATGGAGACTCCCAGCGTGGTGAGCCGGTCAGTTCCGGAATTTGAATCGCGCAGCGAGGCGGGAGTGCTGCTTGTCATTCGGGCTGCGCGGGGTGACCAGGAGGCATTTCGTCTCCTCTTCGAGCGGTACGCGCGGCCGGTCATGAGTTTCCTTTACGACATGGTGGGACAGCGTGAACTTGCCGAAGACCTGGTCCAGGAAACTTTTGTCAGGGCCTATCGAAATCTACGTTCTCTCCGGGATCCTTCCCGCTTCTCCACCTGGCTTTTTGGGATCGCTCGTAACACTGCCAGAGAGTTGATACGCAGCCGGATCCGGGAAGGACATAAGGTAGAACTGGAAGATGACGAGGTTCTGGAGGTGGAGGACGGGATGAAAACACCCGATGCCGAGTTCTTGAGCAAAGAATTGAACAGGGTCATCCATAAGGCACTGGGGGAATTGGCCGAGGATAAACGACTGGTGTTCACGCTCAAGATCTTGCATCAGCGCAGCTACGAAGAGATAGCCGAGATCACCGGTTTCTCCATCCCCAAACTCAAGACCGACCTGCACCGAGCTCGTGCCGAGATGCGCCGTCATATACGGCCCTACCTGGAGATGAGTCATGAAGTGTGACGACTGGCAATTGCTGATGGAAGAGGAATTGGATAAGGAATTGAGCTCCAGGGATTCCAGCCGGTTGCGTGATCACCTCTCCCGCTGTTCGGAATGCGGTCGGTACAACCAGACCCTCCACCGTGAACTGAGCCTTTACTCCCGCTATGATCGCGGATTGGGTGCACCGGATGATCTGTGGGGGGGTGTTCAGTCCAGACTGAGAGAATCGCCCGGCGAGAGCAACTCCTTAGTCATCCTGTTCAGGCAGTGGCTCACTGTCAGGGCGGGCGGGTTTCACCTTTCCCCGGCATGGGCAACAGTGATGGTATTGATCAGCATTGCAGGCACTGTGGCCGTGATGAAAGTTCTGGACTCTCGTTCCACCACCAAAGTGACCAACCTGGCGGTTTCCAACAGGCCTTCTCAGTCTCGGCCTTTGACGGGCTCGGTTACGCCGCAGGGCCCGGAGGAGAAAGGAGAATCTTCGCAGGGTGAGAGGAAGGAGTCCCCTCTCGGCGATTCCCGAAGTGGAGGAACAGAATGGAGCGCTAGGCCGGTGAAGGAATCAGACAGGGACTCTCCAAAAAAAATAGAGTCAGTTCCCAGGCCCACTGTCGAGCAACTGGTTCGAGAAGCAGAAAGCAAATACCTGGCAGCCATCAAGATTCTTTCCAGGGACGTTCAACGCCGGAGTTCATCCCTGGATCCCTCGGTCAGAGCCCGACTTGAAGCCTCCATCGCGTCCATCGATCGGAGCATAGAGGAAACCCGGCTGGTGGTGCGGAGGAGCCCGGAAGACCCGGTGGCCGTGCAATACATGCTGACTGCATACGCAAAGAAGGTCGAGGTTCTCAGAGAAATGGCTAGTTTCTAGCCGGAAGAAGGTCAACATGCGAAATCATGCTCTTATCTATTGCTGCATTCTGGTTTGGGGGCTGGGTGCCAGCCCTGGGTCTTGGGCGGCCCCCCGTGTCCCCACAGTTCAGGCCAATAAGGCAGCCACATGGAAGCTGGAACGTGGCGGCCAGATCACCGTCCAAAACCCCGGAGGGGAGGTCCTCATTCAGGGCTGGGACCAGGAGTCAGTGGAGGCAGTAGCCACCCGGCAAGGAAAGACCTTTGATGTGGGGGTCTCCCAGGAGTCTGCCAACCATCTCTTGATAGCGCCTTCCCCACGATCGGCCTCAGGAGTTCGATTGGAAATCAAACTTCCCCGCTATGCCGAAATCAAGTCCGTGGAAAGCCGGGAAAATGTCAAAGTGGTTGGTGTCTCCGGAGCCGTCAGGGTTCACAGCAGCTCGGGGAACCTCGAATTCCAACAAGTGGGACCGTTGAGTGCGGCTACCTCCAGTGGGGATATCCTCGTTGATGGGGTTACCGGCAGGATCGAGGTCAGCACTAGCAGCGGAGATGTGCAGATCCGGCAAACCGGTTCAGCGGAAGCCAAGACTAACAGCGGAGATATCAGTGTCACTGACGCAGGTGGGGCCGTGACGGTTCGATCCGGTAGTGGCAAAATCACGGCCAGAAATATTGGAGGCGATCTTCTGGTCAAGACCACCAGCGGCGAGGTGGTGGCTGAGAACATCAAGGGGCTTGTCAATGTCAGCAGCACCAGCCAAGGTATCAGCGTGCGTAACGCCGATGGAGACGTGAAGGTGGGCTCCATCAGCGGAGACGTACGCCTGGAATGCGTCAAGGGTCGCGCCGAAAGCAACACCGTGAGCGGATCGATTACCCTGACAGGGGTTGGTGGCGACATAGAAGCCAGCACCACCAGCGGCGATGTGCGATTTGACGGAGAACTCCGTCCTTCAGGCCGTTACCGATTAAAGTCTTTCTCCGGTGAAGCGCGGATGGATCTTGGCGGGTCGGTGCCAGGTTTCACCGCAACTCTTTCGACATACAGCGGCGAGATTGACACCGACTTTGCCCTGACCGTGGAGTCCCCGGAACGCCAGGGAGCAGTCAATCGGCGACTGGTAGGCCGCTTCGGGGATGGGCAAGCCCAAATTTCCCTAGAGTCGTTCAGCGGGGAAATCCAACTGAAAAAAGGTGCGGCAGGGAAAACAGCGAACTGCAAATGATAAGAC
Organism: Terriglobia bacterium; assembly: GCA_041484625.1. Lineage (GTDB taxonomy): Bacteria > Acidobacteriota > Terriglobia > Versatilivoradales > Versatilivoraceae > JBGPHY01. The sequence continues at coordinate 8,334 of JBGPHY010000091.1, forward strand.
TCAGCGACATTAAAACACTTTTGGAGGAACAGAATGACGCAGTTAATTCTTACTACCAGCAAAACACCTAAACTCTCAATGGTTCTGTGTCTGTTGCTTTTGTCCCTTCTATTGTCATGTCCTCAGCATTCAGCGGCCTCGCCTCTCGCCGCTGAAACTCAGGAAGACTTTCGCTGGACTGGAAGCGTTGCAGCCGGCCGTTCTCTTGAGGTCAAAGGGATCAACGGAGGCATTCGGGCCGAGGAAACGACCGGATCGCAGGTCGAAGTCCTGGCCAACAAAAAGGGGCGCCGAAGCGATCCGAAACAAGTCCAGATCCAGGTGGTGGAGCATGACCAGGGTGTCACGATCTGCGCGGTTTATCCCAGCGGTGATGCTTCCAAGCCCAATGAGTGCAAGCCCGGCGAAGGGGGGCGGATGAACGTGCGGGATAACGACGTGAAAGTCGATTTCACAGTCCATGTTCCTGCCGGGGTACGCTTCATCGGCCGTACGGTCAATGGAGGCATTGAGGCCAATGGGCTGAAAGGCGATGCTGAAGGGTACAGTGTCAACGGGGGCCTGAGACTCTCGACCTTTGGCACCGTGCAGGCCAAGACTGTCAATGGCGGCATCACGGCTTCCTTGAAGGAGTCCAACTGGGAGGGGCCGCTCAACTTTGAGACTGTCAATGGTGGCATCGAAGTCGAACTTCCCGCCGGAATCAACACCGAGTTTTTGGCTGAAACAGTCAATGGTCGGATCTCTTCCGATTTCCCGGTCACTGTTCAGGGCAAGATCAATCCCAGGCGACTGAGTGGAACCATTGGAAACGGAGGTCGGCAGTTGACCATGAAGACCGTTAACGGGAGCATCGAACTGCGACGAGTGCCTTAATGAAGTATTCTTTGAAAGCACCAGGAATGTTCATCGCTCGGCTGGATGGTTACCAGATAGAGAAAGCGCCGGTCCAGTTCAAAGTCCCCGTGAGTTTCGAGGCCGCCGGCGCTGCCGTCGATAAGCTGACCATTACGTTTTCCCACACCAAGGGGTAGCCACGATTGATTCGCTTTTTGAATCAATCGTGGGCTTTCTAAAAGGGGACAAATGCCCACGGTTACTGCCGAGAGCGCAGTAACCGTGGCTACCAAAACTCCGATTTTCATAAGAGGGGGCTGTATCATCTTCTTCCCTTGCGACCGAATATTTGTCAACCTGCCAGGGCACAATTCGAGATTCTTGTCTTCGTCTCTGTTCCGGCCATCATATTCTTTCCTCCAATCCGTGGGGAACTTTCAGCCGCAGAAGGGCATCTAAAGAAGTGGAAAAACTCTGCAAGAAACCAATGGGGCTCCGTCCTTCCAGTTGACAGCAGATTGCAGTTCCTCGAGACGGATATTATTGGCGAAGTCTTTCCCCCGTTCTCGGGTAGACTGAACAACGCCGGAGGGAGGAAATTTCAATGAAAATCGTTATCGCCACAGCTGCACTTCTTCTCATTTCGCTGTCTCTGCTGACTCTGATAGCCCTTCAAGACCCGCAACCGCCCTGGCAGGACCTGCAACGACAAGCTGAGAAGCAGATCGAAAATGGTTCTTACTCGCTAGCTCACTCCCTTTATTCGAAGGTTGACAAGAATCAGCTCCAATCTGCCGAGGCACGCTGGGTGGAGTTTCGCCTGGCTGACAGCCAGTGGCGGTCCCAGGCTTCAAGCCAGTCGGCGGATCATACTCTGTTGGAGCAAGCCCGGCAGCAACTGGAGGTGCAGGTCCGCGACATCCAACGTCTCGAAGACCGCGACCGGGTGTGGGCCGAGGTGCAGGAGTCCTTGGGAGATTTCTGGTGGACGCGCCGCGATTCCCGGAACTGGAGCCAAGCCTGGGCTCATTACGAGCAGGCATTAGACTGGTGGGCTGGTTCGTCAGACCTGGCATTAGCGCGAAAGCGCTATTTGAAAGTCGTCTGGACCATGGCCAAGCCGCCGGAAGTGGAACCTTATTACTACTATGGTTACTACGGCAACAGCGTTCCATTGGAAATCCTGGAGAATGCCCTCAAGATGGCGAATAGCGCAGAGGACCAGGCCCATGCGCACTACCTGCTCGCCATGACGATTCGATCTCAGGGAGGTGACTGGGAGCAACGAGAACGCGTCCCGGAGGAGTTTGAGGCGGCACTGAAGCCCGGCAGATCGTCGGACTGGTATGATGACGCCCTCTATCATTACGCGGAGTGGATGGCCAACCAGGGCCGTGTAGTTCCACTGGACGGGGGCCAGTGGCAGCAGGAACCCGACTACGTTAAAGCCCTGGAACTGTACCGCCGCCTGGTCAAGGAATTCCGCAAGGGGGAAACTCGCTACTATGACCCCGCCCAACAACAGATCAAGTCCATTACGGAACCCTCTCTGTTGGTGTCTGTTCCCAGCGTTTTCCTGCCCGGCTCAGAAATTCAGTATCAGCTCAACTGGCGAAACATTAAGCAGGTAAACTTCTCCCTGTATCCAGTTGATATGACCCGCGACTTAAACCTCGCCGGAAAGAAGAACACCAACGAAAACTGGCTTCTGGCCATCGACCTTTCTAAACTTTCACCCGCCAAGCGCTGGGTCCGAGTGACTAAAAGCAAGGCTGACTACAAACCGGGGCAGGAGACATTAAGGATCCAGGAAAATGTTCCTCTGGGCGCATATATTCTCGAAGCAAACAGCAATGGCAATTCTACGCGAGATCTGATCCTTGTGACTGATGTTGTCCTGGTAATGAAAACTGCCCCCGGCAAAGCCCTCGTATATGTCTGCAACGCCTTGAGCGGTGAACCTGTTCCAAAGGCATATGTGAGACTGTGGATTAGAAAAGAACCCCTAGTGGGGAGAGAACTCACCCAGGAGACCAATCAAGACGGCCTGGCCGTCTTCGAATTCAGTGAAACCGGTCAGAGTTCATTTCTGGCGGTTGCTTCAATGGGGGGTCGACAGGCTTTCAGTCAGCAATACGGCTATTGGAGGGGAGACGATCAGCAAGAGTGGAGGGTCTATGCCTTCACCGATCGGCCAGCCTACCGTCCCAAGGAAACCGTGCAATGGAAGCTTGTGGCAAGACAGTCCCATGGGCTGTCCTATTCGACACCAGCCAGCCAAATCCTCGAATACGAGATCACCGATCCTCGAGGAGCCAAGGTCGAGCAAAGCAAGGCCAGGCTCAACACTTTTGGTAGTGCGTGGGGTTCACTAGAATTAAGCGAAACCATGCCGTTGGGTCAATATTCGGTGACCTTTTGGGATGCCGGGCGACATCGCCAGATTGGTCATGCCGTACTGTTCCGCTTGGAGGAATACAAGCTACCCGAATTCCGCGTCAGTCTGCAAACGCCTGAAGAAGGCGGCAAAAAGAAAGCCTTTCGTCTGGGAGACAAGGTCGAAATCAGTCTTCAGGCGGATTACTATTTTGGTGGACCGGTGTCCAATGCCGGTGTGGAAGTAGTGGTCTATCAGAATCCCTTCTATCACATGTGGTCCCCTCGGCGCGAATATCCCTGGTTCTATCAGGACATGGATGTCCTCTCCCCTCAGTACTATGGCGGCGATGGCCAGGTGATCAAACGGGAGACGCTGAAAACCGACAGCACCGGAAAGGCTAGCTTGTCTTTCGAAACCCCGCGCGGCTCCCAGCAGGATTTTGAGTACCGGATTGAGGTCCGGGTATCAGACACCTCGCGGCGCGAGATCGTTTCCAGTGAGCGGGTCCGGGTGACCCGCCAACGCTACTACGTTTATCCACGAGCAGAGCACTCCCTCTACCGTCCGCAAGACATGGTGAGCATCAACATCAAGGCTGTGGATGCCAACAGCCAACCCGTCCAGGTCGAAGGGCAAGTCAAGCTGACGAGAGACTACTGGTTTGAAATTTGGCTGGATCCGGACGGCAAAGAGGTCAAAGGGGACGAACTTCGGCACATGCAAGAAAACAGCCGGATCTTTCCCCCTCTGCCACTTCCCGGGAAACGGCTCTGGCGGCTCAAATTCAGGGGGTACCAGCAGGATGAGATCCTGGCGCGTCCGGTGAAGACCGATGCGGCCGGAGAAGCCCAGTTCACTTTCACCCCGGAACGCGAAGGGTACTACCGGATGAGTTGGACCAGCCCCGATTTGGGCCGGGCGCCTATCCGGGCAGAGACGACTGTCTGGGTAGCCCGGACGGCCACCACAGAACTTGGCTATCGCCACGGAGGATTAGAGATCATCATCGACAAAGATACCTTCCAGGCCGGCAAGACTGCAGCTGTCATGATCCATGCCCCCAATCCGGATCAGTATGTTCTTTTCAGCGTCGAAGGGGAAGGCCTTTACGACTATAAGCTCGTACATCTCACCGGCACTGTCAAGTTGCTGGAACTCCCCATCCCGGATAGGTATGTTCCAAACGTGTTCCTCAACGCCGTGATGGTAAGCGACCGCCAAATCTTTCAAGACACCAAGCAGATGGTCGTTCCCCCCATTCAGCATTATCTGAAAACGAAGATCAAGACCGATCGAACTGAATACCAGCCGCAAGAGAAAGATACGGTCAGCAT
>JBGPHY010000092.1:0-12778 GCA_041484625.1 Terriglobia bacterium
ACATAAGTGCGCTCGACCTTCCTTCAATGTCTTATACAGGTCCTGGGCAGAAAGATCCAGCACGGTTCCCATGGGGAGCAACGATCCGGATCCCCTGACCAGGCGGAAATGTTCGACCTCTTCGTCCGCCTGCAATAGGACGCACTCCTGGATTTCAAACAGCACTGCCATCGCATCCAGTATGAGTTGGTAGGCCTTGTCTGGCGAGCTTTCCATTGAAATCAGTCCCGACAGTTCATAGAGTGTATCCAGTCGGAAGGACCGTCGGTTAATGCGCTCCGCCCAAGGGGACTGATTGGAAACTGAGTCGGCAATGGACTGGATCAATCGGGCCGTCTGCTCGAAAACCTGGCCCCCCTGAAACTTCAAGGCATTCTCCCAGTCCACGAAAATGTAGTCCTGAAGTGCGTACTTGGAGGACTGCCGGCTGAAGCGAGTGAAGTCCTGGTAATTCTGAAAAACCCGTCCACCCAACAGAACCATCTCCACCTTCCCATCTCGGTAAATGGGAACTGCGAAGTTGAAGAGGTGAGCATGGCACTTGAAAACCCTCAGCGGCCCCCCTTTGGCCGACTGGCTGAGCATGTTGCCGCAGTCCTGCTCACAAAGGTGAATCCCTTCGCGCTTTTGCTGGATGGCATCGCAGATGGGGTTGGGTCGGCTGGCATCCAGGAGGAACTCGCTGGAGTCGTAAGCGACCAAGGTCAAGCCAGCGAGATCTGCAATTTCGTTAAGCAGTTTCTGCCACTGAGAGAATTCCTCAGGCTTTTTGGGGGCAGTCCTTCTTAACTTGTTCTCCATGGGAAAGGGTGTTGCGCTTCAGTGTCTTTGAGATGCCAGTCATTGTGCCGTTGCGGTCCCATTTTCAAAAGAAAACAGGTCTCTATACTTTACCGCTAAAGGAAGTTGCAATCAGTAGTCCAAAGCAGATTGGCCTCGTTTCGTTTTTTTCAGGTTGATAAATAAAGGGTTAGCCTCTTAGGGTCTACGCGCAGCAAGCTGAGGCACTGAAGGAGGAAATTAATTGACCCATTCTGGCTGATCTTATCAAAAAGGGGCAATCTTTTTCCTTCGGCTTGCGGATCATGCGGGTTTGGGGGAGTGGGCTCAAGTCATGCGCCGCGGGAGAGGTCAGGCGATGTGGTTAATTGAAGGAGTTTGTTGCGCAACGTGGAGTTCTCAAGGGCCATTCCAGCCTGAAACAAAAACACTTCGAGCAGGTCGGTTGGTCGGACCCATTGCTGACTGTCCCCGTTGTCCCCGTAGACTAAGGCAATCACCTCGCCCTGGCTGATGATAGGCAGAACCACGACTTCGTTGGGCAGCCGGCGGGTGATGCTCCCGATTAAGCCCTTTCCCCACTCGCCCTCAAGCAGCTCGCCACGATAAGGCTGCATTGTTTCATATACTGACTTAAAAATCGAAGTGTCGTGCAAGGGGACGGAAACCTGGTAGGGTTCCGGGCCGTTAGGCCGTGCCTGCAACGGGAAACCAAAACCACCGCAGGCAATCAAAGCATCGTCGGACAGCACGAGGAAGAGACTCCGGTCGAAGAACTCGCTGGCCAGGCGCAAGACCAGCAGTGACACCTCGGTGGACTCACTAGGCCGGGCTAGTTCCTGGGCGATTTCCCTCAGCAGCTTGACACAGCGTAGATCTTCGGGTGATTCACCTCGTTCCAGCATCGGGACCAGCTCGGCACTTTCGATTTCCGAAATGAGCCTCAAGGGAGAAAAGGGCTCCTCAGGCTTTGGCAGTATCCCGGCCTTTTGAGTATCCTGCAGGTAGGCCACATCCAGCAGGACGTGTTGTGGATCGAGCAGAACCAAGTCAGAGGGGAGGACAGCATCGGTTTGAAAACTGAAACTTCCCTCTTCCAGGTTCACAATATCATTCAGTGTCTCGACCACCTGTTGGCGCATCACAGCCCTCAGATTTTCCGGACTAATCAGTTTCCGCTTCAGGACAATCTCGCCCAGCGGAAGCCCGGTCTGTGACTGTTCAGTCAAACAGATCTCAAGATCCATGCGAGAGAGAAGGTCTTGCTTCAGCAGCATCTGCCCCAAACGGTGTGAAAGATCCGGCCGGGAAGCCGAAATCACGTACCCGTTCTTGAAGGCAATGGAACTGCGGCCATCCACGGTGTTCACGTACAGAACCCCGGTCTTTTGACTTCCCGCCAAGACCTGAAAGATGTCGGCGAGGGACAGGTCTTCCAAGCTGCCAATAATACTCAACGGCCCACCTCGTTGCTAGGATGCCCCTGCCTTCAGGAACAATGGTCCTTCAAGCAACTTCTCCTGACGTTCAACCCGGGGCAGGTCCCACCGATTGGTTCCTACAAATTGGGCCGGGGAGGTTTAATGGGATATCCTTCCGCTACGGCCATATGTTCTCCATCTCCAGTTGTGCGAGATTGGGAAGAGTCGGGGACGATATTCACACCAATGGTCGGGTATCTTCCTCCCGACGTTTCCGAAATCTGCAGCCTCCGGCATTTCCCTGATGCCATTACTGTCCAGCACGATGAGAAGTGTTCCAGTCAAAGGCCATCCCGGCCCTCCCTTTCCTCTTCGGCCATTCCCTCACTAAAACTTAGGGAACAAAAGCATCCTGCAGGACCTGTCCTTCGGCGTTGGCAGGCAGGTCGATGCCAAGATATCTGCAAAATGTGGGGGCCAGATCTATCAGGCGAATCGCTCCGAGATAGAGATGACTTCTGAGCCCGGGTCCGGAGATCAGGAACCCGGTCTGAGCAGTCTCCCAGTCCAGGGCGTGGTTTCCAGTGGGTGCCCCCCTTTTCGTCACAGGCTCGCCATTCAGGGACCGCTGAGGCGCATATCCCTTGCGCAACAGGTAATAGAGGTCTCCCCCGGTGGGCCCTCCCAATCCTGCCCCCTGATCGGCCTTTTGAGGATCGATGATCCGGGTGACTACAGGCAGTCCGGTCTCCGGGTCCCGAACCTCAAGCAACGCCTTGCCAGCCAACCGCAACACCTCATCCCGATCCGACTCCTCGACAATTCCATCCTTCCGTTGCTTGGAGTTGACTAGAAGGAAGGCACCCTCTGCAGCCGCATAGACCCTGGTTTTAGCCAAGTTCACGCTTCCGTCTGGATTAAGGTTGAGCAAACCCGCCCGGCTCAGGACAACATTGGGCAGGAAATCCTTGCCAATCCCCTGCACGCCATGGTCACTCACCAGGGCCACGGCAGCCGCGGGAGGTAGAGCAGAGAGAATCTCCCCCAGGGCATCATCCTGCATTTCCATGGCAGTCTCCAGGTACGGCGTGAGAGCCCGGGCTAATGGCTCGTCATAGGCAGGGCTGGAAGGGTCGGTCCAACCGAACCAGGCGTGGCAGACTTCATCGGGCAAAGGGACATAGTTTATCAACAGGTCCCATTTCATTTTTGTCAGAGCCAGTTCCGTGGAAGCAGCATACTGGCGGAGGGTCAGTGCCACAGTCTCCAGGTAGCGTCGCTCAGCGTCTCCTCTACCACCCTCCATGAGGGTTTTTCCGAAGAGGCTTCGACGGTACATGTGAATACCCGCGTGACCCCAAAAGCCTCCCGCCTTTGCCTGGAACGGTTCGACCAGTTCCGGTCTGTTGGATAACCTTCGATACATCCACGAGTGATATAGCCGGAATACTCCTCGCTCTCCCTCCAACTCGAAGAGGCGGAAGTAGACCGGAATAGCTTCCGAACCCAAACGCAGCCAATAAGGGTTGCCAAAAGCGTCCCTCCGTTTCGCTGGTTGGCGGCCTTGGTTAGAAGAAGGCAAGAAGGACGGTGAATCCATGGGCTTCAGCACAAGAAATCGCTTGCTATCCGTCTTGTCCTGGCTCAGAAGCAGTGAATCGTACCCGTTGACCGGGTCTCCAGGGTCATCAAATACGATTCCATAAAGGGTGGTCCGGGCCACATTGAAGCTAAACTCTCGACCTTCACCTCTGAAGTCTGGAAGCCCTTCCCAACCGCTGGGTTTGACGAAAACAATATCCGGACCAATAATGCTATTGTCGGCCAGTTCGGAGGAGTAACCGTCGATCAAGGTGAGCCTTTGGCTCTGGTCGCCGGCAAAGTGCCCTCCGACGGTGAATGGATCGAAAGGAAATACCTGGATTCCCTGCAAGACCACGACGTTCAGACCCTGCCGCGCAGCGGTCATCCAGAGGGGTTCAGCCCGCAACGCGGTGGAGCTAAAGCCTGAAACCTGCTCCAGAACACTTCTTTCGGGAGAGGGAGGGTAAGGAACCTGGTTGGCCGTGACGCCGTTACGATTACCCCAGGCACCGGTCCAAATGGCAGCATGACCGGAGGCTGTCATCGAGGGGATGGCGGCCATCACTCGATTCGAGTAGACAGACCGATCCAGGAGTGCTTTCAGGTGCGGCATCCGACCTCTGGCAATCAGGCCCTTGATGAGGTCCGGTGGTGTTCCGTCCCAAGAGAGAAGAACGAGACGATGATCGCCCCGCACGCATTGGTCCCGAACGTCACTTGGAGGTAATGGCTGCCCGGCATCCACCCAGGCCGAATACCAAAGCGCTGCCAGAAAGGATGCTGAGGCTTCCAAGCGGTTTGCCAAATGGGCCTTCTCCAAGGCGTAGAACCGCGAGAAGTAGGTATTCGAGTATCGATCGTCAACGGGTGTTTCCCAATAATCGATCAGCCCGGCTGACGCCTGAACATCGTGGTCGAGCACGGATTGAGAGGCAGCCAGGCCGTCTTTGAGGACCTCGAGAATTCGGGCCGGACTCACCGGAGTGTAAATTGCGGAATAAGTCTTGACCAGCTTCAGCACCTGCTGCTCAAATCGTTCGACTAATTGTGACTCCCAGCGTGAATGAATCCCGGCGTTACCGGTCAATTGGCCATCGTAATTGCGGGTCGCATGAAAAGGAACGTGGGCATCAGCCACATAGTGCCCCAGCACCGAGGCCTGAAGGCGGGCATCAATCCAGTTTCCGGCACGCAGATCGCACACCAGCAACTCGTAGACCTCGATGATGCGCCAGGGAAGGCGCCCGTGCCGGGAAGCCTCCTGCCCAACCCGTCTCCAGAACTCCTGTTCCCGAGATGGAAAAGGTTCCAGGGCCGAAGGGGTGAAAGCATCCACTTCAAAGAAGTGATAGGAGGCTGGCTCCTCATTTGCCTGACGCCACAGGTCGGGATCCACCGCATGTTCTCGAACAAACCGTGCATTCCCGCGCAGGAACTCCTGCATCGGCTGCGGCACCATGCGAATGGCCTGTTCGTTGATCAGTTTGTGGGCTTGAAAACCCCAGGCACCCGCCGAGGCTGAGAGCAATAGACCAAGCTCGACGACTGCAATGAGGCGAAACAAGGAGTATTTCATCCGGCACCCACTTCAGGGAATCGTCCTGGAGGACTGACGCGAGAAAGACTTCTCAAGGTAAGCGAATTCCCAAGGAGTGTCAAATGTGGAAAAAGTTGTCCGTTACGGGGACGCCAGATTATAGGAACGCAGCTTGCGATAAAGCGTCTTGGGAGTAATACCCAGAAGGCTGGCGGCCTTCCCTCGGTGCCAGTTAACGCGGTTCAAGATGGCGAGAATCTGCTCTTTCTCCAGGTCGGCCAGGCTGCTGGCGGAGGTCGAAGCGGGTTTGTCTCCTGGGGCTGCGAGAATCGACGGCTTCTTCTTGTTGTAGATTTCCACTGGCAGACACTCCGCCGTGATCTGACCTCGGGGAGCCAATACCAGCGCCCGTTCTATCACATTCTTCAATTCGCGGACATTGCCCGGCCAGGCGTAGTGGCACATCAGATCAATGGCTTCCTCCGAAATTCCGGCTGATTGTTCGCGGGCCAATCGGCGGAGGAAGTGCTCGACCAGTAATGGAATGTCGCCCACCCGTTCCCGAAGGGGGAGGATCTCCAGTATCACCGTATTAATGCGGTAGAGCAGGTCCTGTCGAAACCGGCTGGCTTCCACTTCGGCTTGCAAGTTCTTATTGGTCGCGGCTACCAAACGGATATCCACCTTCACCTGTTTGGTTCCCCCGACCCGAAAGAAAGTTTTCGTTTCAAGGACCCTCAGCAGTTTGACTTGCAAGCGTTGGCTCAGTTCGCCAATCTCATCCAGAAACAGGGTCCCTCGATCCGCAAGTTCGAAGAGGCCAGGTTTGGCAGCGTCTGCGCCGGTGAAAGCGCCCTTTTCGTATCCGAACATCTCGCTTTCCAGCAGTGTCTCCTGGATCGCGCCACAATTGATATCGATGAAGGGTCCATGACTGCGCGGCGAAAGGCGGTGGATCGCCTGGGCCACCAGTTCCTTACCGACCCCACTCTCTCCCGTGACCAGGATGTTCGACTCGGTCTTGGCCGCCCGATCCGCGAAGGCCAAAAGCTCCTTCATCTTCCGGTCATGGGTGACGAAGTTGGACATCTTCTCCTTCCGGCTGAGACGAGTCTGCATGTAAAGGTTTTCTTTGACGAGTTCGCGCCGTTCCGAAGCCTTGCGGATCAACACATCCAGTTCCTCAATCTTGCAGGGCTTGGTGAGATAGTCGTAGGCCCCGGACTTCATAGCGTCGATGGCGGTCTGGACGGTGGCGTTCCCTGTCAGCATAATTACCTCGGGTGATGGCTGAGCCTGTTTCAGGGCTTTCAACGCCTCGATGCCGTTCAAGTGGGGCATCATGATGTCCATGACTACCACGTCATAGTCCACTTTCTGGCAGAACTCCATGGCACTGCGGCCATCGTTGGCCACAGATACCTCATACCCTCGCCGGGTCAGTTCCTTCTGCAGAATCAGGCTGAAGTTCTTCTCATCTTCTGCAATCAGGATTTTGATGTTGCTGGCTTGCGTCATAATCATTAACCTCTCACCGGGATGGATGGGAAGTAGATCTGGAAAAGTGTCCCTTTGTCGACCTCCGAGGTGACCTTAATGAACCCATCGTGACTTCGAACAATGCCGTAGCAGATGGACAGCCCCAGTCCGGTCCCTTTTCCAACAGGTTTCGTGGTGAAGAACGGGTCGAAGATTTTGTTCAAGTCCTGTTAAGGAATGCCGACCCCGGTATCCTGGAATTCTACGCAGACCATGGTTTGGCCATTTCGGATCTCCGTTCCGGTTCGGAGGGTCATGGTGCCCGACTCATTCATGGCATCAACGGCGTTGACTGCCATAGCCAGAAACACCTGCCGCAGTTCGCCGCTGTTGCCAACAATGGCGGGTGTTGAGGGATCCAGGTCTTTGATCATGGTAATCTTTCGAAAAGCTTTGTGATGGCTGACCAACTGGAGAGTTTGTTCCAGTGTGTCGTTAACGTCGATCTCTTCCTGCATCAGTTCCTTGGCCCGGCTGAAGTTGAGCAGGTTATCGATGATCCCTTTGCAGCGATGGATCTCGTCATCAATGATCTTCAAGTATTGGGGGAAGTCTTCGAAAGCCGGAATCTTAGCCAGAGTCGTATCCGTCGAGCGGGAGATCAGTCCCTCGACACACCCGGAAATCGCCGCTAGCGGATTATTGATTTCATGAGCAATGCCTGCCGCCAGGTTGCCGATGGAAGCCAGCTTCTCGTTGGTCAGAAGCGATTCCTCCAACCTCTTGCGATCGGTAATATCCTCTCCCAGTGTGATCACATGGGTGATGGACCGGTTGTCGACCGACATAGGAATCTTACGGAGGTGGTAGTGGCGCTTTTCTCCGGAACTCCAGGAGACTGTCTCAGTTTCGAAGGAGCTTCCGCTGCTCAAGACTTTGTCATATTCTTCCTGGAGCTTTTCACGGGCCATGTTGGAGAATACCGAGAATATGGTCCTCCCGATTACCCGTTCTCGAGAGATGCCCAGGATCCCGGTTTCGCGTTTCCGGTTCCAGGTGACCACCCTGTACTTGTCATCGATGACATAAATGCCGATGGGCAGAGCGTCAATGATGTTCTCCATGAATTTCTTTTGCTTTTCCAGCTCATCGGTGCGGAGCTGGACTTCCGAGCGGAGGTTTTCGGAATAGCGTTGTGCGGCTGAGTACAATTCAGCATTCTTCAATGCGAGGGCCAGGTTGCCGGCCAGAGTACAAAGCAGGTTGAGGTCGTCGGTATTGTAGGCCTGGATCCGATGGCTCTCCACGATCAGGACACCCATCACGATGCCCTGATGGACCAGTGGGGCGACCATCGCTGACCGGCTTTCGGGAAAGCAGGAATGGAAGTCCATGACCTGGACAACGTCGGCGATGATACGTGGCTGAGAATTTCTCGCAGTCCAAGTCGACAACCACTGGTTAAGTTTCGCGGCCGAATCGGTCGGTCTCGCCTCCATGGTTGGATGGTAAGAGGCGCAGATCGTGAAATCCTGATGATGACTGTCCCTGATGGCGATCGTACAGCCCTGGAAGTGGAGTTCCGTGCTGACGACACGGGCGGCACGGGACAACAGCTCCTCCGGATGGAGCGAGCAATTGAATTCTGCAGTCAGCTTGTTCAGGATCGCCAGTTCATGGGCCCGGCGTTTCTCAAACGAGTACAGCGATTTCATTTCCCGGGCAAAGGCGCGTTCCCGCAGGTGGGTTCGTATCCGCGCCAGCAGCTCCTTCTGGAGGAACGGCTTGACCAGGTAGTCACTGGCACCGACATCCAATCCCCTCACTTTATTGTCGACTCCGTCCAGCGCCGTGAGGAGAATCACCGGAATGTCCCGGGTGTCTTCCCTGCCCTTGAACCCCTTGCATAACTCGTATCCGTCCCCATCAGGCAAGCAGACATCCAGGAGGATCAGGTCCACATTCCCCTGTTCTATATTCCCCAGAGCTTCTGCCACCGTGGCGGCTGTCCTGACTGAATAACCTTCCATCTGCAGGGCCATCCCTGTGACCTGAAGGACATTCGTGTCGTCGTCCACCACCAGGATGGATTGGCTGTTGACCTCGGGTCTCCTGGAAACAGTCTCACCTTTCGAATCTCCAATCATAAGAAAGACACACTTATCCCCGCCCCATGAGGGGGGCTCGAGATGATCTTCACTGTTGAATGTATCGGTTAATTCAGACGGTAACTGTAAGGAGAGGAGAGGGGAAGAGGCGACAGGAGATCCATTCGGTCAGATTGAAATCTATTATAGGGAAGCGCGAGTGACCACCGTCACTCGCGCCCTCGGAAAAAGCAGTAGGTCGGCTCAAGCCGATTATTCTTCCTCTTCTTCGCCCTTCTTGGCGGCTTTGGCCTGCGCCACAATCTTCTCGGCAATCTGGGAAGGGACCACATCGTAGTGGGAGAACTCCATGGTGTAGTCGCCGCGTCCCTGGGTCATGGAGGTCAAGGTTGGGGCATAAGTGAGCATTTCGGCCATCGGCACCTGGGCCTTGATCACCTGCATCCCTGTCTTGGAATCCATTCCCTGCACTCGACCGCGCCGACTGTTGAGGTCACCCATCAAGTCGCCAGCGTACATGTCCGGCGCGTACACCTCGACATTCATGATCGGCTCCAGCAGCACTGGGTTGGCCAGTTCCACTGCCTTTTTGAAGGCCAATGAACCGGCAATCTTGAACGCCATTTCCGATGAGTCAACATCGTGGTAAGAACCATCGTACAAGATCACCCTGAAGTCCACCACGGGATAGCCGGCCAGATAACCCCTCGCCGCTGCATCCTGGATTCCCTTCTCCACAGCCGGGATGAAGTTTCTCGGGATAGCGCCGCCAAAGATCTCGTTAACAAACTCGAAGTTGCCTCCTCGCGGCAAAGGCTCCATCTTGATCTTGCAGTCTCCATACTGCCCGTGCCCACCCGTTTGTTTCTTGTGCTTACCCTGGACATCCGCCTTGCCGCGGATGGTTTCACGATAAGGCACCTTGGGAGTCTTGAGGGTGACATCCACCCCGAAGCGCTTCTTCAGTCGTGATACGACGGTCTCGATGTGAATTTGTCCCATCCCGGAAAGAAGCATTTCGTTGGTCTGCTGGTCGCGGCCGAAGCGCAAGGTTGGATCTTCTTCCAGGATCCTGTGCAGTGCACTGCTGATCTTGTCTTCATCGCCCCGTGACTTGGGCTCAATGGCAAAACTGATAAGGGGTTCGGGGAAGACCAGGGGGGGATAGAAAATCGGGTGGTCTTTGTCGCCCAGAGTGTCGCCAGTCACGGTCTCTCTTAGCTTAGCCACTACACCGATGTCTCCTGCGTGCAACTCTGCCACTTCCACAGGTGTCTTCCCTTGTGGAATGGAGAGGTGGGAGAGGTGTTCAGTCCCGCCCTTGTTCAGGTTGGCAACTGTGGCGTCGTTCTTCAGCACTCCGGAATAGACCTTCAAAAAGGAGAGACGCCCTGCAAAAGGATCAGCCAGCGTCCTAAACACTGTGACCGAGAGCGGTGCCTGGTCGCTGATAGCCCGTTCGAGTGTCTCACTGCCGTCCTTGCTCTTCCCGACCACCGTTCCACGATCTAAGGGTGATGGCAGGTACTGAATGATGGTTTCGACCAGGTTTTGGGTACCGATATTGAGCAGTGAGGAGGCAGCGCAAATCGGAAAGATCCGTCGTTCCAGGATGGCTTGCTTGAGACCGGGAAGCAGATGTTCCGGAGCTATGGTCCCTTTGTCAAAAAATTCTTCCATCAAGGCATCATTGCCTTCGGCCACCATCTCCACTATGGCCTCGTGACTCTTCTGAGCAGCCTCTTTGAGTTCTTCCGGGATCGGAACTTCGGTCGACTTCCCCTGGCCGTTGGGTTCATAGCGATAGGCTTTGAGCGTCAGCAGATCGATCACGCCAGTGAGGCCCTTTTCGCGGCCTACAGGCAACTGCACCGGGACGGCCGCCCGACCAAACGATTGATGGATGGATTCCACTGCTCGCTCAAAGTTGGAGTTTTCCCGGTCCAGCTTGTTCACCACGAAGATGAGCGGCAAATTGAATTCCTCAGCAAAACTGTTGACTTTTTCGGTCTGCACCTCGACTCCCGCAACGGCATCCACCAGGATCAGCGCCGACTCAGCCACTTGCATGCTGTTGCGGCCGTCCTGAATAAAGACGCCCTTGCCAGGAGTATCCACAAGGTTGACTTTCGTCTTATTCCATTCAATGAAGGCAATAGCTGTGGAGATACTGACCTTGCGTTCAATTTCCTCGGCATCAAAATCGGTAATGGTGGTTCCATCGTCGACTCGACCGAGGCGGGTGCCAACCTCTCCCATATAAAGGCACCCGGCCACCAGGGACGTCTTTCCGCAAGATCCGTGCCCGGCTACCGCGACGTTACGAATATTGGCGCTCTCAAAAACCTTCACAGCCTGCTCCTTTCTAACCCGTTGAGTATTGGATCATCTCCCGTAAGGAAAAGTATGAGGCGAGACAAAACTTGGATACTAACACAGCTGGTTTTAACGAATCAATCTTCATTTTCCCTTCTTCTGAGCCCCTTTCGACTGAGTCATAAAAAGCCCGGCAAACCCAGGGTAGGACCTCGGAGATGTCTAATCAGCGGGGGGAAAAGTGCCGAAATGACAGGAGGGACCAATCACTTCAAAGGGAGAAGAACCGCCTATGTTCGGAAACATATTGCTGGGTTTCATCTCGGTGATACTCACTTTTAGCCCGTACCTGGCCAGGAACGCCTATTTTGACAATCTGTTCCGATTTCAATCGCTGCCTAACGCCCGGAACTGGTTTGAAGGATTGGTCATCACGTTGGGCAGCGTGGGGATTGGGCTTTCCCTTTTCTACACATTCATCAAGAAGAAAAACGGTTCCATCCACGTTCTCATCGCCGTCGTCATTCTGATGATAGGATTCTTCTTCAACCAGGAAAGGATTCCCCTACCTATGCGAAATAATCTTTTGGGCGGTGAGATGTTTTTCATCTTCCTGATGAGTTTCACACTCGCAGTTGCCGGTGCGGCGGTCGAATGGTTGATGGACTAGACGGGACCGGCTCCCAGGTCCCCCCTAAAGTGCTCCAGTAGAAGAGCGATAAGTAAAGCGAGAGACCAGCTGAACCAGGCCATGCACTGGTTGGTCAAGAGAATTCAAAACCGGATTCATAACAGAAACGAGAAAGATACATCCAACGATGAGCGGAACCGCCACTCCTGACTATTACGACATTCTGCAAATCAGTCCTCATGCAGACCAACTGGTGATCACAAAGGTGTACCGACTCCTGGCGGCCTACTATCACCCTGACAATAACCAGACCGGGGACGAGGAGAAGTTTAAACAGGTCTTGAAGTCTTACGAGGTTCTTTCGGATCCCGCCAAACGATCCCGTTATAACCTCGAGATGTTCGGGGCCAGTGGCAAACCCGGAAAATTGTCCCAGTTAAACGCTTCCAAGTCCCCCGGCCCCCACACCCTCGAGAGATCAACAGGCAAACCGGGTGAGTCTGAAACCACCATCCACGACAGCGAAAGTAACTTGTCCGAACGGGAGGTGCGGAAGTTCATCCTCCTCACCCTTTATGACGTTCGTCGGAACAGCCCGGGTAAACCCGAGCTTCCACTCCTGGTTTTGGCGGAATTGCTCGGTTGCACGGTGCCGAGCCTGGATTTCTCTACTTGGTATCTTAAAGAAAAGGGGCTGATCAAAGTAAATGAGTCGGCAGATTTCTGTATTACAGTGGCTGGCGTTGACTTCGTGGAGAAGGACTTGCTTGAACTAGACAACCGAAAGCAAGTGTTGTCATTGCCCGCAGCTCGCCATGGACAATCAGGCACCTCAAATTGAAATTCAGGAGATACAAGCATGTCTACTCACCAGGAACTGGTTCAAGCCCTCGGACAGGTGTGTTCCAGGGTTCAGAAGATC
>JBGPHY010000093.1:0-12684 GCA_041484625.1 Terriglobia bacterium
CTTGAAGGTGATCTTCGTCCCACGGCGGTCCGTGTGCCCGGTTTCCTGGAGCGGTTCCAGCGGCTTGCCGCGACGGTAGGACTGCTGGTAAACCTTGCCATCCCTCCAAATTTCCAGTTCCAGTTCCTCCGACAGGGCGTTCACGCAAGAGACTCCCACACCGTGCAAGCCTCCCGAAACTTTGTAGCTGTTGCTGTCGAACTTCCCGCCGGCGTGGAGCTTGGTCATCACCACTTCCGCCGCAGACTTGCCCTCCCCCACATGGTAGTCGACGGGGATGCCGCGCCCATCATCCACTACCGTGACCGAGTTGTCCACGTGAATGGTCACATCCACGCGCGTGCAGTATCCCGCCAGAGCCTCGTCGACAGAGTTGTCCACCACTTCGTAGACCAGGTGATGGAGGCCGAGCTCCCCAGTGGACCCGATATACATGGCCGGCCGTTTGCGAACGGCCTCGAGACCTTCGAGCACCTTGATGCTGGAGGCGTCGTAGGTTCCCTCGTCGTGTTTATTCATGGCACCGGCACTGCTCTGCAAATCGCTCATCTGGAGGTCTTCCCGTTCTTTCCTTCGCTTCTCAGGACTGTTTTGAGTCACTCAAGTGTACCCTTGTTCAGTCTTCTCCCGGGGACATCGAATGGAGTCACTGGGGAGAGAATTAGATTTGTCCGCTGGAGAAAAAGAGAATAAGGTCTGGCGCGGGTCCTCGTATTTCGGCTGTGGAGCTTAGTATTTCGGATCGGTTCCCTCTCCTAAACCCGCATGGGCATCACGATGTAGCGGTACTGGTATTCCTCGTCGGTAGCGGGTCTTAACTGTCCGGCGCTCTGCTCGTCCTTGAACTCAAAACTGATCGTGCTGTCATCGGTCGCCAAGAGGAAGTCCAGAAGGTACTGACAATTGAATCCGATCTGCATCGGGCCGGCGCCATAGCTGATTTCAAGGGTCTCCTTGGCCTCCCCGAGTTCGACATTGCTGGAACTAATCTCCAGTTTGTTGCTGCTCAGCAGCAGCTTGATGGCCCGCGATTTGTCGTCGGCCAGCAGGGCGACGTGTCGGACGGTCGTAGTAATGTCTTCACGATTCAAGGTGAGAGACCGGTTGTTTTCTTTTGGCAACACCGCTTCATAGTTAGGGAACTGCCCGGTGAGCATTCGCGCGAACATCAGGCGGTTCTTCATTCGGAAAAAGAGATGACTCTCGTCCCGTCCGAAGCTGATCAGATCGTCCTCCCCTGCCTCGGCCAGCAAGCGCTGCAACTCCGCCATGGCCTTCTTGGGAATCAGTACTCTCACCTCACTGGTCAAGTGGTCGAAGTTCTGCTGTTTCTCGATGAACGAGAGCCTGTGCCCATCGGTGGCCACCATAATGGCGCTGAGGGGTTTCAGCAGGAGCAGCGCTCCATTCAAGGTGTAACGAGATTCCTCACTGGCAATAGCAAAAATGGTCTTGTTGATCAGGTTGAGCAAAACCTTGGACGGGATCTCAACCAGGGTTTCCTTCATCTCAGGGATGGCCGGAAAGTTGTCCTTGGGTAACCCCACCACCTTGAAGGAGGCGGAAGCGCAGTTAATCTGAAGCCAATTATTTTCCAGTTTCTTAATCTTGACCTCGGCATCCGGCAGGGCGCGAATGATGTCCAGCAAACTCTTGGCTGGGGTCGTGATCGACCCTTCCCGTTTGACCTTGGCTGGACAGGAACTGCGGATCCCGACATCAAGGTCCGTGGCTGAAAGCTGAACGCCATCACCGCTGGCATCCAGAAGCAGATTCGCAAGTATTGGAATGGTCGTTTTTTTCTCAACAACACCCTGGGCCAACCCAACTTCCCGTAAGAGATCGAACTTTCGGATGGTAAATTCCATAATTCACTAGTCCTAAGATCAAGTCTAAGAATTAATTAGTAATAGTAGTAACCCTGTTCAAAACCACTCAACTCCGACTAAAAGCAACCTCCTCCATGGATTGGACTATGGAAGACTCCCCAGACTAACGGAGTGTCTTCGCCCGCCGAATCAGGAAATCTGCAAAAAGGGCAGGGCTTCACAGGATATCCACATTAACCAACGGCAAGGCCTGTGGAAAATACCCCATTCTCTAACGAAATGACTCCAAAAACATAGTAATCAGGTTGTTGAAATCCTTGTTCTTGCTCTTCCTCTCCTCCACTCTGCTGATCGAGTGCAGGACAGTCGTGTGGTGCTTTCCGCCGAATTCTTTCCCAATCTCGGGCAAGGATGCGGCCGTCAGTTGCCGGCAGAGGTACATCCCGATCTGACGAGGTTGTGCGATGGCTTTAGAATTGTTCTTCGATTTGATTTCCGGAACTTTCAAGTTGAAATACTCGGCGACAGTCCGCTGAATTTGTTCAATGCTGACGTGCTTTTCCTGGGATTTCAAAATGTGTTTCAAGACCTCCTGCGCCATGGCGAGCGTGACCTTTTCGCCCCGCAACGAACTGAAAGCCATCAGCCGGACTAAAGATCCTTCCAGTTCGCGGACATTCGACTGGATCTTGCTGGCGATGTAAAAAGCTACGTTGTCAGGAATCTCGAAACTCTCGCCCTCGGCCTTCTTCTTCAGGATGGCCACCTTGGTTTCCAGATCCGGCGGCTGAATATCGGCGATGAGGCCGGATCCAAAACGGGATTGCAGCCGTTCCTGGATGGACGGAATTTCCTTGGGCAGGGCATCGCTGGATATCACAATCTGCTTTTGCGCATCGTAGAGGGCGTTAAAGGTATGGAAAAACTCCTCCTGGGTGGCCTCTTTTCCGGCAATGAACTGAATATCGTCGATCAAGAGAATGTCAACGTTTCGATACTTCTCGCGCAGGGCCAGGGTTTTGTCATACCGGATGGCGTTGATCACCTCATTGGTGAACTTCTCCGAAGAGACATAATTGAGGCGGATGCGCCGGTCATTGGCTTTGATCTTGTGGCCGACCGCCTGCATCAAGTGCGTCTTGCCGAGACCGACATCACCGTAAATGAAGAGGGGATTATAGACTCGGGATGGAGCCTCCGCTACCGCTAGCGCTGCAGCGTGGGCAAACTGGTTGGAGGATCCCACCACGAAGCGGTCAAAGGTGTATTTGGGGTTCAAGAGATACTCGATCGAATCAAAGTTGAGCGTGGTCTGGACAGGAGAAACCGGGGCGTCCTTCTTGGGGCTGCCCCGGTCGGCGGGGCCGCAGCGAAAAAGAATCTGAATATCGCCGAGTTGCAGTTGGTGAACGGCGTCCTGAACCATATCGGAATAGTGCTTGCTAAGCCAGTCTTCGAACACCAGGTTGGGAACTGCTACCAGGAGACGGCCCTCTTCGTCAATAGAGCGAAGGTGTGTGGGTTTGAACCAGGTGACAAAATCCTGGCGATTGATTCTGCCCTCGATGAACTGTAAGATCTGCTGCCACGTGTCCATGGAATCAGATTCCCACCACTCCCCCGCTGGGGGACAGGTCCTTTGCGGAACGATGAAAGGGTGGCATAAAAGTCAGGGCGACACTCTTAAGTTCCCCCAACTGGATGAGCGAACTGCCGAAACATGCCATCAAAGAGACAAAGGCGTTCCAAATCAATATCGCAATATAGCACAGCCACCGCCCGGATTCAATCCAAAAAGGAGGGTCCAAAGCCGGATGCAAGAAGTGGTCCTGTCCACGCAAAAGCTTGCAGAATCAAGGTTTCTGGCAACCCTTGAAGACGGCTGGCGGGGGATCTGCAGAAGGCTAGTGCCGGGCAACCGGGACCGAGCATTGACAGACGAAAAGCCGCTGTGCTATAAGTGGTGGTTTGCGAATTTGCCTGACCTTTTACTCTTTTCCGTCGAGGGATTGGCACAGGCAAGAGAAACTACTTTCGAGGGAGGAATTCTCACGTTATGTTGCCAACCTTTAGGCCCAACAGGCGAAAGCGAGCCAAGACACACGGCTTTCGCTCCAGAATGAGCACGCGCGCCGGGCGGCTGGTTTTGAAGCGCCGTCGCAACAAGGGACGGAAGCGATTAATTCCCTGACCCCATTGAAGGCGAACAGGCCATTCCCCAAGAGTCAGCGACTTTTGAAGTCCCCGGAGTTTCAGAGTGTCTATGAACGGGGATTCAAGATTTCAGGGAAGAGGATCCATTTCCTTTGTTTGCCCAACTCGCATGAGAGAGTCCGCATTGGTCTAGCTGTGGGGAGACGCTTTGGAAACGCCGTTCGCAGAAACCATCTGAAACGGTGGTTGCGCGAGGCAATCCGGCAGAACAGGCCGTTGATGCCGGCGGGGTTTGACGTGGTGGCCTTTCCCAAGCGGCGAACGGACGAGATCTGTTTTCAGGTGGTGCAGTCAGACGTTCTTCATTTGTGCGACACCCTCAAGAGCCGGGGGGAAATTGTACCCTTTAAGAAAAGCGATTCTACTTAGCCTCAGGCTATACAAACGGTTTGTTTCCCCGCTGTTGCCTCCAGCCTGCCGCTTCTGGCCAACCTGCTCAGAATATGCCTACCAGGCCATCTCGCAGTATGGGATTTGGCACGGGGGATGGATAGCCGTCAAACGGCTCAGTAAGTGTCATGCGTTGCATTCCGGGGGGGTTGATTCGCTGCGCTAGTCTTCGCGCCTAAGCGAGGTTTATGCAAACAGAACGACGTCTTTTAATCGCCTTTGCTTTGTCCCTTCTGGTGATCCTATTCTCCCGGCGCCTGTGGGAACCGCAGAAGCCGGTTGTGCCGAATTCAAAATCAACAGCCGTGCCAGATCAGTCCCATAATACCTTGCCCACCACCGTCCCTGCTGTCCTGCTGGAGAACGCTCCCATTGAGGGCAAGGCAGAGACCGGCGAGAAGACCTTTGAAGTGGAGACGGACCTCTACAAGTTGACTCTCTCCAACAAAGGGGCGGTTATACGCAGTTGGATACTCAAGCGTTACAAAGATAGCAATGGGAAACCCCTCGACCTGCTCGATACTCGGAAGGAAGAGCGGTTCGGCGCGCCTTTCGGCCTCCGGATCGACCGGGAGGAAGACGCTACCAAACAATTGACTGGCGCTTTCTATGTCTGCGATGGCCCGGGCCGGCTGGACTTGACTGCACCGGGAGCAAAAGGAGCAGCCCTCACCTTCGAATTTGCCGATTCGAGGATGCGGTCCCGGAAGAAACTGGATTTCACTCCCGCCTCTTACAAGATTCAATTGAGCAGTCGGATCTGGGTAAACGGGCGGCCCAGCGATCACTTTGTGGTCTGGCCTGCAGGTTTCGGGGATCCGGCGGTGGAGGAGCGCACGGCGATTCACCAGGCACTCTATCGAAAGGACCAGAAGATCACACGCCTGAGGGGAGACAAGCTTGAGACCGAGCAGGAGATCTCGGGAAGTTTTGATTATGCGGGGGTAGAAGACCAATATTTTGCCGCCTTGTTTTTGCCCTCCGGCGCAGAACCTTTCAGGCGAATCCTGCTCTCCCGGGATGAGCATGTCCGGGAGAGCAACAAGAAGGAGATGCTGCCTCGGGTCGGGGTCTGGCTGAACAGCCAGGATTCCGCGGATGTCCAGGTGTTTGTAGGGCCTAAAGACACAGGGGTCCTGCCCAAAGTCGGCCCCAACCTGAGCGAAGTGGTCGATTACGGTTGGTTCGGCGTGGTCGCTCGTCCCTTGTTTATTTGCCTGAAGGCAATTTACGGCTACGTCCGGAATTACGGAGTAGCGATTATCCTCCTGACCGTCCTGATCAATCTGGCGTTGTTCCCGTTGCGCTACAAGTCCATGGTCTCCGCTCAGAAGATGCAGAAGGTCCAGCCGCAGATGAAGGCTGTCCAGGAAAAATATAAGAAGCTCAAACCCACAGATCCCAAGCGGCAGCAGATGAATACGGAAGTGATGGCGCTTTATAAGGAGCATGGAGTCAACCCTCTGGGAGGCTGTTTGCCCCTGTTGCTGCAGATGCCTTTTTTCCTGGCGTTTTATAACCTATTGTCGGTCTCGATCGAATTGAGACAGGCCCCGTTTTTCCTCTGGATCCGCGATCTGTCGGTGTATGACCAGACCTTTGTCCTACCCGTCCTGATGACGGTGTCCATGGTCGCGGCACAGAAAATGACGCCCACACCATCAGCGGACCCGGTGCAAGCCAAGATGATGCTGGCCATGCCGCTGGTCTTCGGTTTCATGCTGGCTTTTACGTCCAGCGGACTGGTTCTGTATTGGCTGACCAGCAACTTGACCGGCGTCGCCCAGCAATACTTCATGAATAAGTACGGCCCCACGGCGGGGTCGCAGCCAGGGAAAAAGTCGAAATCGGGGAAGAAGGGAACTTGATGTCTGAAGACAGGGCTCTCGAGAAGGCCATGACAATTGATGAGTTTGTCCATAGTTTTATTCGCGGTTGTCAACTCCAGGTCTCCTGCGATATCCGGTGGCGAGACGACGCCGTCGAAGTCAATCTCTCGGGAGAGGATGCCTCGATCCTGCTGGCCAGAAATGCGGAGGTACTCCGAGCTTTGGAGTATCTGGCCAATCACCTGTTTGAGAAAAGGGAAGGCCGTAAGGTGTTGGTGGATTGCGGCGGGTACCGCGAGGTCCGCGCCGAAGAACTCCGCCTGATGGCCCTGGCCGCTGCCGACAAGGTCAAGCGGTTTGGGAAGCCCTATCACTTGAGTCCTTTGTCCCCGGAGGAGCGCCGCATCATCCATCTGGCCATCGCCGAGGATCCCCTGCTTCGCACCGAAAGTGAAGGATTCGGAGAAAACCGCAAGGTAGTTATTTATCCCAAGTAGTCATGCCCAGACTGCTAGAGGACACCATCGCCGCCATCTCGACGCCGCTGGGGAAGAGTGGAATCGGGGTGGTGCGGCTCAGTGGCCCGCAGTCTCGCTCGATCCTCGCAAAGCTTTTTCGCCGCCAGCAACAGGATTTGGGGGACCGCCGACCTGTATTGGGAGAGATCGTCGACTCCGAGAAGGGGGAGTCGCTCGATCAGGTGATGGTAACCTGCTTCCTGGCTCCCCGGTCTTACACTCGCGAAGACGTGGTAGAGATCAGCTGTCATGGCAGCCCAGTGTTGTTACGGTCCATCCTGCAATTGCTCATCCGGGAGGGTGCTCGACTGGCCACTCCCGGTGAGTTCACCTTGCGGGCCTTCCTGCGGGGAAGGATAGATCTGCTCCAGGCCGAGGCCATCCGCGATCTCATCGAAGCCCAGACCCTCTTCCAGGCCAGGGTTGCCCGGCAGCAGGCCGCCGGAGGGCTGTCGCGTCGGGTCCAACCGATCAAGGAGCGTTTGATTCAGCTCATCGCCTTGTTGGAAGCAGGCATTGACTTTGCCGAGGATGATGTGGCCGTTCCGGGAGACAACGAAATCGGGGAGCAGATGAATACGATTCGCGGAGACCTGGGGCGGCTCGAAGCCACTTTTGCTGCGGGCCGGCTCATCAACGAGGGGTTCAGCCTGGCCATCGTCGGCCGCCCGAACGTGGGGAAGTCAAGCCTTTTCAATGCGCTACTGAAAGAGGAACGAGCCATCGTCACCGAACTCCCGGGAACCACCAGGGATCTGGTGGCAGAAACTGCACAGCTTGGCGGCATCCCTGTCCGGCTCATGGATACGGCTGGAATCCGCGAAGTCACCGACCGTATCGAGCAACTCGGCGTAGATCGTTCACGGGAGGCCCTGGCCGACGCCGAGCAGGTTCTGCTGGTGTTGGATGGGTCGGAAGAATTGCAGACAGAGGACGGTAACCTGTTGGAAGAGCTGGAAGGGCGGTCCTACCATCTGGTAATCAACAAAATCGATTTGCCGCAACGACTCACCCCCGATACACTAAAGACTTCCGCCAGAACGCGCTCTCTCATCTCTGTCCGCACTGGGGAAGGCGTGGAGGCATTGCGGGCCACGCTGCTCCGGGACTTGGAATTGGAGCAGGCAATAGAAAGTGAAGGGGGCCTGCTGACCAATCTGCGCCAGGAGCAGGAGGTTCGGTCCTCCCTGGAATCACTGGACCGGGTTAAGCAGGGGTTGGCAGAAAACTTGCCCCATGAGATCCTGCTCCTGGATCTTTACCGGGCGTTGAAGTCGTTGAATGCCTTGACTGGGGAAACCACCGTCGAGGATATCCTGGATCATATTTTTTCAAAGTTTTGCATCGGGAAATGATGGCGGGCCTCCTCGGCTGGCTCTCAACTCTTTGAGCGGGCATCAGGCTACACGCTTGGCATGGATCGCCGTTGACAAGGGCAATATGAGTAGAGATTTTGATGAGGAATATGACATTGTGGTAGTGGGGGCCGGCCACGCCGGTTGCGAAGCTGCCATGGCTGCCGCCCGTTTGGGTCTCGACACCGCCCTCTATACTCTGAACCTGGATCTGGTTGCCCAGATGTCCTGCAATCCAGCCATCGGAGGGATTGCCAAGGGACACCTGGTTCGGGAGATCGACGCCTTGGGGGGAATCATGGGGGAGGTGATTGACCGGACGGGGATCCAGTTCCGCCTCCTCAACCGCAGCCGCGGACCGGCCGTCTGGTCTCCTCGGGCCCAGGCCGACAAGCAGGCTTACCGCACGGAAATGCGCCGGGTGCTGGAACAGCAGCAAAGGTTGCGGATCAAGCAAGCGGAAGTGGTCTCAATCCTGCGGGACGGCGAAAAGGTCTGGGGGATCGAATTACGGGACGGGCGGCGGGTAAAGGCCGGAGCTGTCATCCTGACTACCGGGACTTTCCTGAACGGGTTGATCCATGTGGGGGAGAACCATTACTCAGCAGGGCGGAGCGGGGAACAGCCTTCCATCTCCCTGGCCGAATCGATCAAGATGATCGGGTTCGAATGGGGCCGGCTGAAAACCGGAACGCCCCCCCGTCTCGACGGCCGCACCATCCGGTTCGACCGCCTCGAGGAACAAAAAGGGGATGAGCCGCCCACGCCGTTCTCCTTCCGGACCGAGAAGATCCCCCAGCCACAAGTGTCCTGCTACATCACTTACACTAATGAAGAGGTCCACCGCATTATCCGCGAGAACATGGGCCGCTCTCCCCTCTACAGCGGCCGCATCCAGGGCATCGGGCCGCGCTATTGCCCTTCCATTGAGGACAAGGTGGTGAAATTCCCGGAAAAACTTCGTCACCAGCTGTTCCTTGAGCCCGAAGGAGTGAACACCTACGAGGTCTATGTCAACGGACTCTCCACTAGTATGCCGGTTGACGTGCAGATGCGGGTGGTCCGCGCTATTCCGGGGCTGGAAAGAGCCGAAGTGATCCGACCCGGTTACGCCATTGAATACGACTTCGTCCAGCCCACCCAACTGACTCGCACGCTGGAAACCAAGAAGATCCGGGGGCTTTACCATGCCGGCCAGATCAACGGCACCACCGGTTACGAGGAGGCGGCCTGCCAGGGTCTGATGGCTGGGATCAATGCTGCACTGCAGTTGCAGGGGCAGGAACCGCTGGTGCTGGAACGCAGCCAGGCCTATATCGGGATCCTGATTGACGACCTGGTCACCCTGGGCACCGACGAGCCTTACCGGATGTTCACCTCCCGGGCCGAGTTCCGTCTGCACTTGCGCATTGACAACGCGGACCAGCGCTTGACCCCGCTGGGGAGGCACATCGGACTGGTCGGCGACCAGCACTTCCAGTGCTACCAGGCCAAGCAGAAACGGATGCGGACCTTGGAAGCCGCCCTGCAGGAGATCAAGGTGCCGGTGGAGAACGGCCGGTTGTCGGCCGCGGCGGCCCTCAAGCGCACCGAGGTCAAACTGGAAATCCTGCTGGACCTGCTGCCCCCTGGCTTGCGCAACAGCCTTTCCCGGGAAGAGCTGAAGAGCGCCGAGACCGCCATTAAATACGAAGGGTACCTGCGCCAGCAGAGCCTGGAAATCGAGAAGATGAAGAGAGCGGAGTCTCGCCTGATCCCGCCGCATTTCGAGTACTGCGGCATCCCGGGGCTGTCGCGCGAGATCGTCGAAAAGCTCAGCCGGGTGCGCCCCGTCAGCCTCGGACAGGCCGGCCGCATTCCTGGAGTCACCCCGGCCGCGCTGTCCATCCTGCACATTTACCTGGAACTGAATGCCCGCAGAGACGAGATATCTGCCTGAGGTCCCCAGTCTGGGGCGGATCCAGCAGCTCTTGGCTGGGTGCGGCCTGGAGGCGGACGGAAATCTGGCCGGGCAGGTGCGGCGCTTCCTGGGACTGCTGCTGCGCTGGAACCAGCGCCTCAACCTGACCGGCCTTCGCCATCCGGATGCCATGGTGGTGGATCTCTTCGCTGAATCCTTCTGGGCGGCCCGCTGGCTGGGAAGTGAAAATGGCCCACTGCTGGATATCGGATCGGGAGCCGGTTTTCCGGGGCTGGCGATCAAGCTGGCCTGCCCCGCCCTGGAAGTGTTTCTGCTCGAGGCCCGGCAAAAGCGAGCCGCTTTCCTCTCCACGGTCTGCCGGGAACTGCAAATCCACGGCGTGCGGGTGCTGCCAAAGCCCTTGGAGGAATGCCGGGAAGGCGACTTTGCACGGCCGCCCCGGCTCCTGACGCTACGGGCAGTGGGGTCGGTCGGGTCGCTGATTGAGACTGCCCGACCCGGCATGGATCCGTCCGGGAAGGTCCTCTGGTTTACTACCCGAAAGCGTCTGGCTGAGGGCCTGCCGGCCGGGAAGCGCGTGGCTTGGGGCGCGCCCCGGCCCCTCCCCTGGACGCGGGAGAAAGTTCTGTTATGGGGTACCTGGCGCGGACTCGCTCCCTAGGTTCCACGTGGAACCGAGACAGCTGGAATCTCCGCCGCCGGGCACACCGCCGGGCAACGTTTCACGTGGAACATTTCTGATTTGCAAATCCATTCCCGTTCTGTTAGAACAAGAGGCCCCCGGGGATTGCGACGGGTGGCCGGACCGCCCCGCCTCCCTGTCGAGATTCCAGCCGAGGACCAGCGTGGGCCGCATAATTGCCATTGCCAACCAGAAAGGCGGCGTGGGGAAGACGACCACCGCCATTAATTTGGCGGCCTCCCTGGCGGCGGCTGAAATGAAAACCCTGCTGGTGGACTGCGATCCTCAGGCCAACACGAGCAGCGGGCTGGGCTTCAGCCGCGACCCGCGCCGCCGCAGCCTCTACCATCTCCTATTGAACGAAGAGGAACTGGGCCAGGTCGTGCAGAAGACCGAACTGGACGGCCTCGACCTGATTCCGTCTGAAAAGAACCTCATCGGCGCCACGCTGGAACTGGTGGGGCTGGAGCGTCGGGAATTTCGCCTGAAGGAGGTGCTCGATCCGTGCCGCGCCGAGTACTCCTTCATCCTGCTGGACTGCCCCCCCTCCCTGGATCTGCTGACCGTCAATGCCTTGGTGGCGGCCGACTCTATCTTAATCCCCCTCCAGTGCGAGTACTTCGCGTTAGAAGGGGTCTCCGAACTGCTGGACACTTTGATGCGCCTCCGTCGCAATCTCAATCCCCAGTTGGCCGTGGAGGGCATTTTGCTCACCATGTACGACGAACGCACCAACCTGAGCGGCCAGGTGGCCAAGGATATGCGGGATTTTTTCGGCCCCCAGGTGTTTCAGACCGTCATCCCGCGCAACATCCGGCTGGCAGAGGCCCCCAGCCACGGCAAACCCATCATCCTCTACGACATCAAGTCCCGCGGGGCGGAGAGCTATCTGCAGTTGGCCAAGGAGATCATGACTCATGACAAGAAAAGCGCTGGGTAAGGGACTGAGTGCCCTGCTCAGAGACCGCGAAGGCTCCGAAGAGAATGAATTGCGAGAGCTGGACCTGGACCAGCTCGTTCCCAACCCTTTCCAGCCGCGCCAGGTCTTTTCCGAGCCCAAGCTGGAGGAGTTGGCCCAATCCATCCGGGTGCACGGCTTCGTTCAGCCGCTGCTGGTGCGGCGCCATGGCGAACACTACCAGATCATCGCCGGGGAACGGCGCTGGCGGGCGGCTCAACGGCTGGGCCTGCCCAAAGTTCCAGCGATCATCAAGCGAATCTCGGACGAAGGGTTGATGGAAGCCTCGCTGATCGAGAATATCCAGAGGGAGAACCTCAACCCCATGGAGGAGGCCCACGCTTACCACCGGCTGGCCCACGACTTCCACCTGACCCAGGAGGAAGTCGCGCAGCGCACCGGCAAAGACCGCAGTACCATCACCAACTTCCTGCGCCTTCTGAAATTGCCCCAGGACGTTCAGCAAATGGTCCTGGAGGAAAAGCTTTCCATGGGCCATGCCCGGGCGGTACTGGGACTGGACTCTGCCCCGCAACAAAAGACCTTGGCGGAACGGGTGGTCCGCTATGGTTGGTCCGTCCGGCAGGTGGAGCGCTACATCGCGGCTACCCGGGAAGACCTGCCCCGCAGGAAGGAGACCCCACGGCTGGATCCCAATGTGCGGTCAGCCATGGAACGACTGGAAAAAGTCCTCGGCACACGGGTGCGTATTGTAGAAAAAGGGAAGCGGGGGCGGATTCTAATCGAGTATTACTCTCCGGAAGAGCTACAACGGTTGTATGACTATCTGCTCAGGCAGGAGGAAAGCCGCTAGACCTGCTGTTCCCCCCTAGTGCCAAGGCGGGACGGATTCATTCGGAGCCGAACTCTGGCTCGCAGGAACGCGTCGAACCTGGGAGACAGGGAGTGTCAGATCTTTATCGAACTGTATCCGGAAGACCGTTCCGATCGGCAGGCGAATCTCCTTTCCCTTGCTTAACAGCCAACC
>JBGPHY010000094.1:0-12665 GCA_041484625.1 Terriglobia bacterium
AGCAATTCCAAAGCGCAGAGCCACCATCAGATAAGGGGAGGAATCCACCAGACCATGTTTGACAACAACAAAGCTCCCACCCCAGACGAACGTGCAGGCAAGAAGATACAGCTCTGCTTTGGATTGCCGAGTAATCAACTCTTGTCGCGAGATTCCAGTGAAATTTTCCTCATCTCAGAACTAAGCACAAACCCACTGAGACGAGTCAATTGAAACCATAATCTCATGCAAAGGAGGCCTTTGCAAGACCCGGGACCCGGTGTGGACTGTCCTATGCGATTTAGCGTCTAATCGGCCAACTGGGAGAATTGGGAAGAAATGGTTTGAGGAAGCGTGTAAGCTTTGTGGATTGCGAGGTCTTGATGAACGAGATGGGAGTCTCCAACAGCTTTGTTCTTAAAGGACTCGAGTCGTTCCAGGTTCTCTTGGTCGACCTTGGCAATCCGCTGGATGAGGTAATTAGCTTCGATTCGAAACAGTTCCAGTTCCTGCTTCTGGGCGGGGGAGTATCCAGATAGATGCTTATCCTGGCGGGGCAGGCAGCTATTGAGCCGTTCAACATGACTCCAGAGTGACTCAACAATGGATCTCTTTCGAGCCACCACCTCTTCAAGCCCCGTCAGGTCATCTTTCTCCAAAATCAAGGATTCCGTCTGGGACAAGATGTGAAGCTGATGCAGCAAGGACACTTCAGTTTTTACCAATTGAACCAAGTCAGGAGTGCCGGAATTCTCTTGCATGTGGAAACCCTGTGCAGTCAGGCTATGTTATTATCTTATATGGATAGATTTCAGGTTGAAAATCGCTATTTATCCGACGACCTGCAGTGTTGAAGCCCCTGACCGCACGGGATCCGATGTCAACCCTGGCATCTTTGCGACATTCGGCGCAACAGGTTGGCGTGACTGGAAGTCCGCTTTCTGTGCGACCTCTGCCCAGGCAGAATGAAGTATCCTGAGTAGCTTAATCACCTCATCCAGTGGGCGGGAATCGAGCTTCATACTGCCTTCGATGATTCTCTCTGTCATGTAGGAATAAAGCCGGTTCAACGATCCGGCAATTTCTCCGCCGTCATTGAGCCTTAAAGTGCTCTGAAGTTCGCCCAGGACGGCAAGGGCCCGATCGACGCCTGTAGCTTTGCCAGTCAGGCTCTTGTTCTGAATCGAAGTCCTAGCCTGAGTCAGGAAACGGATGGCTCCCTCATAAAGCATAACCACTAATCTGATTTCGTTTGAGGTGCTCACTTCAACTTGTTGATAGATGTCGCTGGCAGACTTGGTCATTGGGATTCCTAACCTCGAGTCAGTGTTTGCTGTGGGGAATAAGGAACATTTTGCCTTAGAACAGGCGATATTGATTACTCAGTCCATTGAGCGCAGAGATTTGAGAACTCAACTGGCTGATCGCCTCGTCGGCAGCTGCAAATTGCCTTTGCAGGTCCTGTTCGCGAAGAGAGAGTCGCGACTCTAAGGTCTGAATTCGCATGTCATAGGAGCTAATGGTGGACTGTAGCCGATTCTCCGCTCCATCGATGCTCCCCCCAGATCTGGTATAGCCATTGATGACATTGCCGACTTGAGCTGCAAGTCCCGAAGCCCCTGTAAGAAGAGTCTTGACGTCGTCGCGGTGATTCGCCAGGGCATCGTCCAACAGCGCGTCATCGACCTGGAGCTTTCCCTTGCGGTCCAATCCAATCCCGATCTGTGAGAGATATTGAAAGGTTCCCGAATTCGAGTGGGCTGAGATCAGTAGATTCCTGAGCTCACGATTGGCACCGCGCAAAAGCGGGTCCCCTTGCAGGGCGTGCGAGCTGCCTATGGTCTGTTGCTTGTTGAAATCATCAAAGCTATTGAATGCTGTTACTAGTGCCGTGATCTTGGCCTTCAAGGTAGAATCATCTTCAGAAACAGTGACAGAGACCGGGCGATCTTTCTCGAACAAATTAAGAGTCAAGCCCGGAATCGCGTTTGCCACAGTGGTCGAGCTGTTCCTGATGGTGATTCCGTTATAGGTAAATACGCTATCCTGAGCCGTCCCAGAGGAGGGATTGGTGCTCAGGTTCAAATGGAAACCGTCCACATACACCAGATTGTCGTTCCATGAGAAGTCATGTTGAGTCCCCGTCGAATTGCCCGTCAAGATGAGGCGGAACGGACGGTTTGGATCAGCGCCATCATTGATGATCGATGCGGTCACCCCGGTTTCGGACTTCTTCGCATTCACTGCATCCCGGAACTGGGCTAGAGTTTGAACGCCGGTCAACTGAAGGTCGATAGCAGTCCCACCATGTGGAGTAATGGAAAAGCTGCCGCCACTAATCACAGGGGCGTTGATATCAGCAACTCGCCCGTATGTAGGGGAACCTCCTCCCAGGTTGTCCGTGCTGGCGGTAACCTGGGGACGTGCCAAGGAAGTCACATTGATATTGAATGTCCCCTTTTGGGCAGATGAATCGGCAGAAACGCTCAAGACGGTGGAATCAGAAGAAGAAGCTTTCAATTGATCGAACGAACCGTCAGAGGAGAGACCATCGAACGCCGTCTTTAGACTGTAAAGGCTCGAACTGAGAGCCCCATAAGTGGTCAGCTTTGTTTGCATCGTGCTTTTCTGGGTGGTCAGGTCGTCGATGGGTTGGTGCTCAGACTGAATGATGATTTTGATGATTGACTGAAAGTCAATGCCGTTGAAGCCACTCAAGGTGATGGGTGAACTCATCTTTCTCCCCTGGAATTGACACACCTAGACACACGAACAGGATTGAATCTCATCCTTACTTCTTATGAAAACACTTTGCTCCATCAAGCCATTTCATCCAAGAGACCTAAATCCACTTTCCTCATGATTCTGGCAAGCCTCAGGATTTCCTCCGGTGGGATTTGCCGGATCACCTCTTTGGTCTTCGAGTCTATCAGCTTAACCACGATCCGATGGGCTTCCTTGTCAACCCCCACGGAGAGCTCGCTATTATTGGGGGTGTAGCCGCTGATATGTTTCCCTGCCACCTGCAGCAACCGCTCCAAATCCTGCTTTCGAGCCTCCAAGTTAGAGTGTGGATCTGGTTCCACCGTGCGTTGAGACGGAGCCTGGGCCTCAGCAAACGGCGTAAGTCTCTTGCTTGAGTTCGAGATCTCTGGATGGAAAATTGTCGGGCTGATTGAGCCAGGTAGAATGTCTGATCCTGACATGGCCGTTTCACCCTCCTAACGTGGGTCATTAACAACCTGATGCCATCCCTCTCAGGTCAATTACTTGCAAGGATCCAGTGAGGGAGCTCTCCCTCACTGGATCAAAACAGGAAACCTTAAAGGGTCAGGACCTCATTACCGCAAGAGGGCCAGAACAGCAGAAGTGGATTGATTGGCCTGAGCCAATGATGCCAAGCCACTTTGAGTCAGGATGTTGTAACGTGTCAGGTTAGCACTTTCTTCGGCAATGTTGGCGTCCCGAATCCGGCTTTCAGCTGCAGTCTTGTTCACAACCTGGGATGATGCCAGGCTGATCGCAAACTGCAACCGGTTTTGTGCAGAACCCACCTGGCCCTGGACGGTGCCCAAGGTCGTGATCGCTGCGGACAGGGCTGTAATTGCAGTCTGGGCATTAGCAGAGCTGGTAATGGTGTTGCTAGTCAAGCCGAGGGCGGTCGTGTCAATTTGACTATAAGCGACGCTAACTTGTCCATTAGTAGCCGTGGCTTCGGAACTGACGAAGATGGTGAAAGAGGTTCCGGCACCAGCCAGGTTGGCCACTCCCGCTTCACGGTTGATTTCATTGAGGACGCTGACAAATTCATCATTCAGCACGGTGCGGTTTAATCCGGCATTGCCTTCAGAAGCGGATTGGCTAGCAAGAACCGCGGCCCGATCCAGGAGGGTTGAAATGTTGTTCAAAGCACCGTCTACAATCTGCAAACGGCTAATACCATCATTGGCGTTCCGCACGCCGACGGTCAGAATGGCTACATCCGAACGGTACTTGTTGGCCACTGCCAAACCGGCAGCATCATCCGCGGACTGGTTGATTCGCAGACCGCTGGACAAACGTCCCAAAGTCCGCTGTAACCCTACGTTGGTTTCATACAGTTTTGCTTGGGCGTTGACTGAACCAATGTTGTTGACAACTGAAAAACTGGACATGTTAATCCTCCATGATTGTGGTTCCAGGCATCCGTGCCTGGAGTTTGGATTGTGAGCCGAACCTCACCCACCCCATTCGGGCTTGACCTTTGTATCGGCCAAGGGTGTTATTTCTTTACAGAAAAAAGGACAGAATCTCTTTTACCGACGCAACGATCTTTGGTTTGTAATGGTTAGGGGTAATTTACGGAATAAGTTCGTCTTGAAAACTGCCGATATGATGGGAACGAATCGAGCAGCAATTGAAAGATCCAGAAAAATGTTGAGGCCATCCAACCTAGATCCGATTCTCAAGGAAGCCACGAGCTGCTTTCTGGTCGGAAAGCTGAGGGAGTCGGAAGTTCTTTGTTCGGAATTCCTGCAATCGAGCCCAAGCCATCCCATGGGTTCTTTCCTGCAAGGGTTGATTCTAAGTGAGAAACACATGCCTGAGGCAGCTCTGCCCTTCGTTGAACAAGCTGTCCTTTTAGAACCGGGTAACTTCAGTTTTCATCTGACTCTAGCAAATCTTCGAAGCCAGCTCGGTCAGGATGATAAAGCTCGCCAATCGATGCTCGCCGCCTTGAGCCTCTGTCCACGCAATTCCCGTATGCTTCTCGATCTTGCACTTGTCTTGGAATCTGCCCAGCTCTTGCGGGAGGCTCGGCATTGCTACGAAAAGGCGCTTCAACTGGACCCAGGCCAGGCTGTCGCCCATCACGGTCTGGCAGTCGTGTTGGAACAGTCCGGCGAAACTGAAGGGGCGATTCAATCTTACAAGAGAGCCCTGGAATGTGATGCGAGATTGACTTCAAGCTATAATAACCTGGCCAATCTACTGGTCTCGCTGGGACGGCATGAGGAAGCAGAGCAGTGCTACTTGCAAGGTTTCCGAGCAGATCCAAATCATGCGGAAATCTGTTTCAATCTAGCGAATCTGTACGCAACGAAGGACCGTCTCCAAGATGCAGCTCAATTCTATCGCAAAGCTGTTGCAACTCGACCCAGTCTGGTTGAAGCATGGGACAGCCTGGGATTGGTTCTAAACGATGCCGGTGAGAGTCAGGAAGCGCTCCTTTGCTTTGACAAAGTCTTGAAGCTAAGGCCCGATTGGCTTCAGCCCCAGTGGAACAAAGCCATTACGCTGCTCAAAATAGGCCGCCTTGAGGAGGGTTGGGACGCATACGAAAGCCGACTCCGAATCCCTCGAATCGTCCCGCCCCGACGCTTTCAAGCACCCCGATGGGAAGGCAAGCCTTTTCAAGGAGAGAAGTTGCTGCTGGTGGCTGAACAGGGCCTCGGAGATACCATCCAATTCGTCCGCTATACCACACTAGCTAAGGCACTCGGAGGAGAAGTCCTGTTGGAATGCCCACCTGGTCTGACCCGTTTGATGAGCCCCTATCCAGGGATTGATCAGGTTTTCACGAGAGGCGAAGAGTTAACGGATTACCATTGGTACTGCCCACTCATGAGCCTGCCCGCCATCATGAAAACAACGTTGGGCAGCATTCCTCGCGAGGTCCCTTATCTTAGGGTCGAAAACCCCATCCAGTTTTCTCCTTCCAGGGCATTACATGTAGGATTGGCATGGGCCGGAAATTCTAAGCATCCATACGATCGTCGCCGGACTTGCCGGTTGATCGATTTGTCTGAGTTGTTCGAAGTCCCGGGAATCGAATGGATCAACCTGCAGCAGCCAATTCCTCAGATAGACCTACGCGCTGCTGGAAACCACTTTGAATTGCAGCAGAGAGACCATCAGTGTGAGGACCTGTATGAAACTGCACAATGGATCAGCAGCCTGGATCTCGTTATAACTGTCGATACGGTGGTCGCCCATCTTGCAGGGGCCTTGAATGTGCCTGTGTGGGTATTGCTTTCATCTGCTTGTGATTGGCGCTGGCTGGTCGATCGGGAAGACAGCCCCTGGTATCCGAGCGCCACTCTTTTTCGTCAAAAACAATTTGGGGATTGGAGGGAAGTCGTCAGCAGAGTGAAAGCCAGACTGCAGGATTTTGTGTCTGTTCACCGAGCAAATCGTACTTCACTATGATCCCTGCCTCTATTCTGTTGTAAGCTATCCCCTATTCCCTATTCCCTCCTTTGATCACTTTGAGTCGGTTGTACTTAATCAGCCACATTACAGCGAACCAACCCTGCTCCCGGGGCAGGGAAACCTTTTCCAAGAGACTCTCGATTGTGATGGGATTTGCGGCAGCTTCCAGCAGTCCGTTGAGGTCTGCCTCCTGAAGTAGGACGCGGACTTCGTTATAAGAAGAGCAGAGAGTTTGAGAGGGGCGGGCCATCACCTGATCCCCGGGGCCGAGGGAGTGGGATACGTAGTGTCCGAAGAGCATAGACTGATCAACCTGGTATTGGTTCTCCCCCGGTGGCGGCAGACCCACCAACTGGGCTTCCTGATAGAGCTCGTCCCATCTCTGTTCATAGCGCTGAATGATCCGACTAAAGGCGAATTCGTCGGTCACTTTCTTTCTTCCCTCGTGTCCCATCGCGGTTCGCAGATTGCGGTCATGAATCAAGAGAAGAAGCTTCTCGACGAACTGATTCATATCAATAGCAAGCTTCTGGGCTTCATAAAGTTGAGCTACATCTGGATCCAAAAGGTCGTAGTACTCACTGATCGGATCTGGAGCACAACCGAAGGTGTCGATCAGAAAGCCATCCATTCCGTCACGCACAAGGTCTTTGTAACCATTAAATCTGGAGGCTATCACTGGGATCGAACGGGCTTGAGCTTCCAGCAAGCTAAGGCCAAAGGTCTCCTGGGTGTTATCGGCTAAGGAGATGAAAATGTCGGCTGAGGCTAGCAGGTGGTTCTTTGTTTCAGACCGGAAATTGGCCCTGACACGACAGTGTTTCTCCACCTGCAACTCCCGGATGAGTTCCTGAACCAGGCGCAAATTCTGGGCGTCTGCACCCCCGGCGATGACCAGGTATACCGGAAGTCGAGAATGGGGGAACACCTCTCTGGCAAAGGCTTCCACTACAGGCGCCAAGTCCATTTTTTGGGCAGGAGTGATCCGTCCCAAGCACAGGACAACAATGGCATCGGGAGGGATCTGCATTTGCTCTCGGGCTTTTTGCCCGTCCCCGGACTCTTTCAACGCCTCGTCGTCAATACCCAGGGGCAGCCAATCCAGGTGTCCACTGAAACGGGAATCTCTGTTGCGGCCGGCGGACTCAAGCAGCTTTGCCATTGTGGCCAAGCCATCGCAGCTGCTGCAAAAGATGCTGTCGAAGCTCGCCATTCTGGCGTGGTTCAGCCGAACAGCAAAGTCGACTGACTGGCGGCCGTGAAGCGAATGAGTGACTGCTGTGATGGGCCAGGGGAAGGAGGAGTAGCGACCACGCAGAAAATGCAGACCCGGCATGAAATAGCCCCATCCGCCCAGGTGGAAAACGGTGAATGGGTCCCGTTTGAGGATCGCAGGAAGAGAAAAGTATGGAACACATTTCACAGACCTCAACCGCTCCTGAGACAGCCCCCAACTGCGAACCGCTGACTCAAAGGACTTGAGGTTTGCGTTGGAAGGACTGCTGAATACAAATTCGTCAAATCTCCCGTATCTCAATAGTGCCTTGACGAAGTCATGGTTGGCAACTAGCCGCCCCATCCGGAGATTGTTTTCTCCTTGTTCCAGGAAGGGGAAAATTGAACCAAATCGCCTCATGACGGCTGACACTATCCAATCACCTCTCATGGTGTCAAGCTGCTTCCAGTCGGAACACAGGCAGGGGTTCATTCTGATGGGTTGGCATGGCTGTTGCTTTGCTGACAGGGTGCATAAGAGGCCCGAGCTCTCGATGAGCGGCCCCAGGCGAGACTCTGAACTGATCAAACACTTAGTTATCAAGGCATTATGAATCATACAAGGAAACTCGAGGCCTGGGTCCAACTCCAGTCACGACAGTTTATTGACTAACAATGAGACCTGAATGTCGAGAAGATCCTGCTCTGACGGGACGAACAGCAAGGGTGGAAGCATGAGCCCAGGTTTCGGTAATCCAAAGCAGTCATTGAGCTTATGCGTTATTGTTAAGAATGAAGAAGAGTTCATCGCACAGTGCCTGACCAGTGTCAAGGATTTCGTGGACGAAATCATCGTCGTTGACACCGGGTCTGAGGATCGAACTGCGGAAATCGCCAGAGAGTATGGAGCCAAGATATTCCTGCATCCCTGGGTTGGGGATTTCAGTGTGGCTAGAAACCAC
This sequence comes from Terriglobia bacterium, assembly GCA_041484625.1. Lineage (GTDB taxonomy): Bacteria > Acidobacteriota > Terriglobia > Versatilivoradales > Versatilivoraceae > JBGPHY01. The sequence continues at coordinate 8,349 of JBGPHY010000094.1, forward strand.
TCCATTGATCATGCAGCAAGTGATTGGATTTTAGTTCTGGACGCCGATGAGAAATTGGCATTACGCGACGCTGCTCAGTTACGGGATTTGATCCAAAACACCCTATGTCTGGGCTTTAAACTTATTCAAAGGAATTATCTCTGGGATGCCCGAGTTGCCTGTTCTAAGCCAGCTCCCCAGGATTACATAGAGGGCAGGGACTACAGCAATTGCGTCGATGTCCAGGTAATTAGGCTCTTCAGAAACAGCCCTGAGATCCGTTATCAGGGCCGTGTTCATGAATTAGTAGATCCGGTGTTCGAGACAAGGCATCTCCCCTTCCTTTCAACTGACCTGGTCATTCACCACTACGGAAAGGTGGCGGAGAGGAATCGGTTAGAGGTTAAAAAGCAAGTGTATCTCGATTTGGGCCGCCAAAAAGCCCAAGAAGAACCAACCAATGCAATGGCCCAATACGAACTGGGAATTCAGCTCTTTGAACTCAACCGAGTGGCTGAGGCCATCCCCTATTTTGAAGCGGCCTACCGGCTAAATGCGAGAATTGACTATGCCCTGTTCTACCTAGCGCTCGGGTATCATCGGCTCGGAGAGTTGCGGCTGGCAGGAGAGTACTATCAAAAATGCATCGCCACGAATCAGGAAAACGACCGGGTTTTACTCGACTATGCGAATTACCTCCGGGACTTGGGCCACCTGAAAAAGGCAGTAAAGTACTACAAGAAATGCATTGCACTGAATCCGAAAAACGCCCTCGCCTTATTCAACATGGGGGGAGTGTTCTTAAGGCTTGACAAGACAGAGGAAGGCTTCTCTTGCTTGGCCCGGGCTCTGAGCCTAAACCCGGATAGCGAAGTGCTTTATGAGAATTTCGCCCGGCTGGCAATTGACAGTGGCCGTCTGGCAGAGGCAGTCGCCCCACTCGAGCTCTGTTCTGCAAGATTCCCGCAAAACCGCATTTGCCCTGGCATTTTGGCTGAGATCCACTTCAAGTTGAAACAGTATGGTCAGGCCATCAAATGGGCCAGCAAGGCGCTTCTGCTGGATCCGAACTGGATCTCAGTTCGACTGATCAAGGCCCACTCTGAATTTAGCGCGGGGCTGTTGTCTGATGCAGAGGCGAGTTACCGGGGGGTGTTGGAACTCGATCCTGCCAACCTTGACGGATTGATGAACTTGGCATCGCTGGCTGAGCACCGTGGCGATTTGACGCAACTCGAATCGCTCCTGCGGGAGGTAATGAATCATCACCCAGACCATCCTTGGGCACTAAAAAGACTCGCCGTTATTCAGTCTCAAAGATGTCCGGATCAGAGTGCCATGACACTGATGGAAAGAGCGTTTCAGGCAAACCCGAAAGACACGGAATGCCTCCTTCTGCTGGGTTATCTTTATGAGAGAAATGCAGGGCCCGAGCGGGCAATTCAACTCTACGAAAGAATCCAGAACGAGACCCCCAAGTGGACTCGGCTCGCAGGCGAGAAGATTCGTCGGCTTACCCAGAGCCTGATGACAGTGGAACACTAGAATGGTGAACACTCAAGCCAAGTGCGCTTGATTGAGGTTTAATAGAGGAGGAATTTTCTTCAAAAAATGTCTTACTAAGAACGAATTCTTTCCGGGATTCGGAATCACAATTAAAACCGAGGAGAAGAAGAATGCCGCAACTTGAGATTAATGGGATCAACTTACCGGTGGGGCCGCAGGTTCACAATTGGAGCCAGCTTCTCCAGGAGCTGGAGGCGAAACACCTGGGCAGGGGGCAGGCCATTGCATCGGTCCACTTTGACGGGGATGAGATTCTCCAGTTCAGGGATTCAGAGTACCTCGACCGCCCCTTGCACTCCATAGGAGAGGTGAAAGTTGAGGCCAAGCCCCTCCGGCTGATGGCCAAGGATGCCGTCGAGGACGCTCATCGCTTCCTGGTCAGCCTGCAGGCTTCCCTGGCTGATATTGCCGATGCTTTCAGAAATCTGCAGACTGAACAAGCCAATACAAAGTTGTCTGAGGTCTTTCAAGGGGTCAAGATGCTTTTGTCCCTGCTGGAAGGGATCGAGCTCTCGCTGACAGGTCAGTATAAGACGGGCAGTACACAGGTCGAAAATGCGGTCGTCGAGATGGGCCCAACCCTGGAAAGTCTGATTGAGGCTCAAACTCAGGAAGACTGGATCCTGGTCTCCGACATATTGGAATTTGAGCTCCTGTGCAACCTGACCTCGTTGGAACAGACTGTCCAGGGCTTCAAACAAGAGCTCGGGGCCGTCTGAAGAGCAGGGGGCTTCTGATAGCGGTGAGAGCGTGACAAGACGAAATCCCCATTCCTCTGTTCCAGGAAATGGTTTTACCAATCATCGACTTCCGCAAGTCTGTTGGGAAGGGCCACAGATGGTGAACCATAGCCTGGCCCTCGTCAACAGGGAGATGGAGCTGGCTCTGATTGAGACTGGACAGGTCAACCTGAGCATCTTGCCTGTCGGAGAAGACAATTTCTCGGCTTTACTCAATTCCCGATCAAGAGGGCTCATCCGCTATTTCCAGCAGCGCGCTTCATTTCCCATTGACGTCCACGTCCGACATCAATGGCCTCCCAACTGGACTGCCCCTCCCGTCGGACACTGGGTGGTCATCCAACCCTGGGAGTATGGCGGTCTGCCGCTGGAATGGGTGCAGAGAATCAACGAATCTGTGGATGAGGCTTGGGTCCCGTCAACATTTGTCACGCACCTCTACACCCAGAATGGCGTGGATCCAGCAAAGGTCCATGTCATACCAAACGGAGTGGACCCGGAGTTTTTTAAGCCCGGAGGAAGAAAGTTTCCGATTCCGTCGACCAGGAGGTTCAAGTTCCTCTTCGTAGGGGGCACCATATACAGAAAAGGGGTGGACGTCTTACTTCAAGCATACGGGCGTGCCTTCACAAGAGTGGAAGATGTCGTGTTGGTCATTAAGGACATGGGTACACGGAATCTCTATGAAGGCCAGGGGATGATAACGCGGATTCGTGATTTCGCAGCCGCACCGAATGCACCGCCTCTCTTTTATATGGATGACGATCTCAGCGACAACGACATGGTCGCTTTGTATAACACCTGTGACTGCCTGGTTCACCCTTATCGTGGGGAAGGCTTCGGGCTGCCTGTGTTGGAGGCCATGGCATGTGGGCGACCTGTGATCGTGACGGCGGGTGGAGCCACTGATGATTTCGTCGACGATCATGTCGGTCATTGCATCCCATCAGCACGGCGGGTCTTCGACAACCGGAAAATTAGTGGAATCAGGACTGCCAGTGACCTCTAGATGCTTGAACCCGATGCCGAAGTCCTGGCCGAAAAGATGCGATGGACCTATGACCACGCAGAGGAAACGAGGGGCAAAGGGGAATCCGCCCGAAAGAGGGCGGCTGAACATTGGACATGGCAAAAGTCGGCTGAAAGAGCTCTGGAACGAGTCAATGCGCTTCTACATCGACCAGTGCTTCGCCATCAACAGGAGGTTGACGCAATTGTCCTGATTGACGTGAAGACCTGCCGAGGCCGGGGTACCCTTCCGTTGAAAACGACACTGGACTCACTCAATCGGAATTCGTACGCTCGATTGAGAGCTGTCCTTTGGATCGATAACTCAACTTCTCAAGACGACCTTCTCCTGGAACAATTCAAAGACTTGATGATCCTCCGAAATCTCTCTTTCCGGGCAGTGCTTCAGGAGCTTTGGCGCAGCTTTCGTACTGCCCTTCTGGTATTTGTCCCGGTGCCTTTGTGGTTTTCCAAGCAATGGGTGGCGCAGGTTCTGGAGGTGTCGCAGAAGGCTGGCGCGGGACCCAAGATCCTTGCCCCTTCCTCTAATTTCGAAGACTCGAGGACCTTTGTGCCGTTTGAAGGCAGTTTCGACGAGTATACATTCCAAAAATTCGCTCGAACTCATTGGCGCAATCAGCGAGGAGTGTTTCAGGGAATCAATTCGTCGGTCCCAGGTGTGGTAGCTGTAACGCGGGAATGTCTCGAGTCGTTGCCCGACCCAGTATGCCTGGAATGGCAGGAATGGATTGCAGCCCTCCAGAGGGAAGGGTGCCGAACCTACTGGGTTAAGGACACCTATCTTCTGAGGCCCCCTTCCCCAACTTATCCCCCACATGTAGTCAATTCTGTAGACTGAGAGTTTCCAATGTCGGATACTTCCAAGGAAATGCTCATTGCCGATGGCAGTCGCGAGAGGAACCTCTATCTGGGGCTTCCTAGCGGTGAGAATTTCGGCTGGGGGATCTGCGGATATTACCTGAAGAAAGAGCTGTCCAAACTCGTTATCACGACCAATTTGGAA
>JBGPHY010000095.1:0-12591 GCA_041484625.1 Terriglobia bacterium
ATCAAGCGGAAGGAGTAGGCGAGGGAAGTTGAGAGGAGAGCACGATGACAAGATCTGTAAAGAAGGGGGCCTTCGTCGACCACAGTCTGCTGAAGGTCATCGAAGACATGAACAGGCGCTTCGAGAAGAAGGTGCTCAAGACCTGGTCCCGGAGATCGACGATCATTCCCGAAATGGTGGGCCACACCCTGGCAGTGCACAACGGGAAGAAGTTTATTCCCGTTTACATCACGGAAAACATGGTGGGCCACAAGTTAGGTGAATTCTCGCCCACCCGGATTTTTAAGGGGCATAGCTCGAGGGCAGCCGAGAAAACCGTCTCTCCTGCTCCCAAATCCTAATCAGAGCTACAGGTGAATTTCGATGGAAGCCACAGCCACAGCCAATTATGTTCGCGGGTCATCCCAGAAAGCCAGACTGGTGGTGGACCTGATTCGAGGGAAGAATGTTTCCGAGGCCCTGACCATTCTCCGGTTTACTAAGAAAAGGGCCTGCAAGGAAGTAGAAAAAGTTCTCAGGTCGGCCATTGCCAATGCGGAGCAGAAGGAAGAGGCAACCGATGTGGACAGCCTCTTTGTCAGCAAAGCCTATGTGAATGAGGGGCCGCGTATGAAGCGCCTGCGGCCTGCTCCCATGGGACGGGCCTACCACATTCAGCGGCGTATGAGCCATATCACAATTCACGTTTCGGACAAATAAGGGAGGCAAGTTTGGGACAGAAAGTTCACCCCTACGGACTTCGGTTAGGTTACAACAAGACCTGGCTGTCTCGCTGGTATGCCAAGAAAGACTACAGCAAGCTCTTGCACGAGGACCTGAAACTGAAGAAGGATCTGAAAAAGCAACTGGGCCATGCCGGGGTGTCGGCCATCGAGATTGAACGACCCGGGAACAAGATCCGCATCACCATTCATACTTCGCGGCCGGGCATTATTATCGGCCGCAAGGGGTCGGAAATCGATAAGCTCAAAGCCGACCTGCAGAAACGCACGAATCGCGAGGTCTTCATCAATATTAACGAAATTCACCGACCCGAGCTGGAAGCTCAGCTGGTGGCTGAATCCATTGCCATGCAACTGGAGAAGCGCATCGCTTTCCGTCGAGCCATGAGAAAGGCAGTTGACAGTGCTCTGAAGGTGCACGCCAAAGGGATCAAGGTCTGTTGCGCCGGCCGACTGAACGGAGCGGAAATTGCCCGGACCGAGTGGTACCTGCAGGGGCAGCTTCCGCTGCATACTCTGCGCGCCGACATCGATTACGGCTTTGCCGAAGCCATGACCACTTACGGCGTGATTGGTGTCAAAGTGTGGATTTACAAAGGCGAGGTGTTTCCGGCGGTTCGGAAAAGTCTGGCTCCTCGTCCTCCGCTCTTATAGCGGGGCCTTTAGCGCTGTTGCTGTGCTGGCCTTGTCCCGGCCGGAAGCGGGATCTGGTACCGCCGCTTCAGCATTGATTCTACTGGGGAGCATTTCACCATGTTGATGCCCAAGAAAGTGAAATACCGCAAGCAGCAGCGCGGCCGGATGAAAGGAAAGGCCTGGCGGGGCTCGGAGATTGCCTTCGGGGAGTTCGGCTTGAAGGTGTTGGAACCCGGCTGGATATCCGACCGGCAAATCGAAGCCGGGCGTGTTGCCATGACTCGGTTTGTGAAGCGCGGCGGCAAGGTCTGGATACGTCTCTTCCCCGATAAGCCTGTCACCAAGAAGCCTGCCGAAACCCGCATGGGAAAGGGCAAGGGTGCCCCGGAGTTCTGGGTAGCGGTAGTCCGTCCCGGCAAGGTGATCTTTGAAATGGAAGGCGTGAAAGAGGAAGTGGCTCGCGAAGCCATGCGGCTGGCAGCCAAGAAGCTCCCGATTCAGACCAAGTTTGTATCTCGACTGAGCCAGGAATAGGTTTATGAAAATCGAAAAGATTCGTGATCTTTCTGAAGAAGAGCTGAACACCCAGCTGCAGGACTTTTCTGAACAGGTTTTCCGTCTGCGCTTTCAGATGGCGGCGGGCCAGACCGAAGGCCTCTCCAAAATGCGTCTCCTGAAGAAGGATATCGCCAGGATCAAGACCATTCAGCGAGAGCGTCAGCTGAAGCCTGTTTCAGCTGGGAACAAATAGCCTACTGCAAAGGTATTGATGTTATGGATATTGAAACCCCCCAATTGATTGTAGCCAAGCCCAGGGCCTCCCGGCGGAACGTCAAGGTCGGAATCGTGACCAGCAACAAAATGAACAAGACGATCGTGGTCGCCGTGGAACGGAAAGTTTCCCATCGTCTCTATCGCCGGATCGTGACTCGGACCTCCAAGTTCCTGGCGCATGACGAGGGCAATATCTGCAACATGGGAGACACCGTCTCGATCATTGAGACCCGGCCGCTGAGCAAACGCAAACGCTGGCGTCTGCGGGAAGTGCTTCGCAAGGCCAGCTAGAGTGCACAACCCGGGCTTCGGGTTCGGGCAAAAGGAGTCTTGGTCATGATCCAAATGAGAACGATCCTGGAGGTCGCCGATAATTCCGGAGCGCGCAAGATCTCCTGCATCCTGCCGGTGGGCGGGTCGACGGGAAGCAAGGCCACTTTGGGGGACATCATCACGGCTTCAGTCAAGGAAGCCGCCCCGGATTCCAAGATTAAGAAGGGACAGGTGGTAAAGGCGGTGATTGTCAGGACCCGCAAGGAGCAACGCCGGCGCGACGGTTCCTACATCCGCTTCGACCAGAATGCTGCCGTCCTTATTAATGAGACTGGAGAACCGATAGGGACCCGCGTGTTTGGGCCAGTGGCGCGCGAATTGCGCGATAAAAAGTTCCTCAAAATCGTCTCACTGGCTCCGGAGGTGATCTGACGTGGCAGGGCAAACACGGGTGCGAATCCGCAAGAACGACCAGGTGAAAGTGATTGCCGGCAAGGACCTGAGCAAAACGGGACGGGTCCTGCGAGTCATCCCTGAAAAGCACAAAGTGCTGGTGGAGGGAGTCAGTTTTCTCAAACGGCATACGCGCCCCAACCCGTCCAAGAACATCAAGGGCGGAATTGTGGAGCGCGAGGCGCCCATTGACATTTCTAACGTCATGATTGTCTGCGGATCCTGCGGCAAAACGACAGGCGTGGGCCAAAGCTTTCTGGGCGATGGGAAGAAAATCCGCGTCTGTCGGAAGTGTGGAGGGTCTTTGGACAAGTAGGATCAGACAGGTCCAGCATCGAGGAGCAGAGAGATTCATGAGCCGTCTTAAGGAACTCTATCAGAAGCAGGTCGTGGCTGCCCTGCGCAAGGAATACAGCTACCCTAATCCCATGTCTGTCCCCAAACTGGAAAAGATCGTCATTAACATGGGGGTAGGCGAGGCGATCCAGAACGCGAAGTTGCTGGATTCGGCGGTGGAAGAGCTGGCCGCGATTACCGGTCAGCGGCCGGTCATCACGCGGGCTAAGAAGTCGATTGCCGCATTCAAGCTGAGGAAAGATATGCCCATTGGGTGTTCAGTGACCCTCCGCGGTGAGCGCATGTACGAGTTCTTTGACCATCTGGTGAATGTCGCGCTGCCCCGCGTCCGGGACTTCCGAGGGTTGCCTACCAAGTCGTTTGACGGACGGGGCAATTACACCATTGGCTTGAGAGATCACCTGATCTTTCCGGAAATTGATTACTCCAAGGTCAGCAAGATTAAGGGTATGAATGTCTGTGTGGTGACAACCGCCAAGACAGACGATGAGGCCAGGACCCTCCTGCGGTTACTGGGTCTGCCTTTCCGGAACTAAGTAAGCAGTGCAAAGTAGTCAGTGACAAGCGAAAAGAGAGAGAGCACAGCTTTTCGCAATTTGCTGGTCTGAAATAGGCAGGCAGCCGAGGTTCTAGGCCGCTGACCACTGGCCACTAATCATTAAACTGAGGTTTCTGAGGTTTCTATGGCTAGAACTTCACACATTGCCAAGGCGCAAAAAACACCCAAGTTCAAAGTGCGGCAGCACAATCGGTGCAAACGCTGCGGGCGCCCTCGGGGGTTTTTGCGCAAATTTGAGATCTGCCGCATTTGTTTCCGTCAGCTGGCACTCCGGGGGGAATTGCCCGGTGTTATCAAGGCCAGTTGGTAGGTTGAGTCACCGCCTTTGGACCCTGAGTCAATTTTCTGAGGAGCCTGAAGAATGAGTTTGACTGATCCCATTGCCAATTTTCTAACCTTAATTCGCAATGCTTTGCAAGCCAAGCATCAGAAGGTCGATATCCCCTCCTCAAAACTCCTGGTGGAAGTCACCAAGCTTCTCAAGGAGGAGGGCTATATCTCGAATTTTAAAGTGACCGAAGAGGGCAGTAAGAGCATCCTCAGGATCTATTTGAAATACGGCTCGAAGGGGGAGCGCGTCATTTCCGGGCTGCGGCGTGTTTCCCGTCCGGGGTGTCGGGTCTATTCGTCCAAGGATCGGATCCCCCTGGTGCTTGGCGGGCTGGGGATCAACATCCTCAGTACCCCCCAGGGCGTGCTGACAGGGGCCCAGGCCAGGAAGGCCGGCGTGGGAGGGGAAGTGTTGTGCAGCATCTGGTGATTGAGCCGTGGCGCAGAGTCGGCTCACGGTCTGAAGAGCTCGAAAATCATTTTCATTCAGTGCAGGGTCCAAGCTTATGTCAAGAGTTGGAAGAAAGATCATCCCCATCCCGGGCGGCGTAAAAATCAACATTGGTGACGGGTTTGTTGAGGTACAGGGCCCTAAGGGGAAACTGCAGACCCAGTTGCCTTCCGGGATCCAATTTGAAAAACAGGACGGACAACTGGTCGCCAAGCGGGACAGCGAGACCAAGCAACACAAGGCGCTTCACGGCCTGGCCCGAAGCCTGGTGGCTAATTCCGTTAAAGGCGTCACGGAAGGCTTTCAGAAGGAACTGGAGATCGTGGGGATTGGCTATCGCGCTGAACTGAGGGGGAAATCAGTGGTCTTCAGCCTCGGATTCTCGCACCCCATTGAGTTTCCTATTCCCTCCGGCATCTCCATCGCTGTCGATAAGCAAACCCGCTTGACGATTTCCGGTATCGACAAGCAGAAGGTTGGCCAGGTGGCGGCAACCATCCGTTCCTTGCGCAAGCCGGATCCATATAAGAACAAAGGAATCCGTTACGTGGGCGAGGTGTTGAAGAAGAAGGTCGGCAAGACCGGAGCCAAATGATCAGGACAAGCAGGTGAAAGGGAAAGGGCGGAAAGGACAGGGGGCTGGCTGATCCAGCTTTCGCCTTCGGATTTCTCCCTTTGGCCGCGATAGCCAACAGTCAAGAAGAGGACATTTAGGAAGATGGCCAAGCACCTATCTAAGAATGAAACACGGAAGCGAATTCACATACGCATCCGCAAAAAAGTTCATGGAGATCAAGCGCGTCCCCGCCTCTCCGTCTACCGATCCTTAAACCACATTTATGCCCAGATCATTGACGACGAGAAAGGAGCCACCCTCGTCTCGGCCTCCAGCCTCGACAAGGATGTCCGCGAGTTGACGAAGTCAGGGGGAAACCTGGCGGGTGCAAAGGTGGTGGGTGAGCAGATTGCCAAGCGGGCGCTAGCTAAGGGTATCGAGACCGTTGTCTATGACCGGGGCGGCTATCGCTATCATGGAAGAGTCAAAACGCTGGCTGAAGCGGCCCGCGGGGCGGGCTTAAAATTCTAGTCCGGCTGTGGGCGGCCGCTGTGGCCAGGTGGGGGAATTGTCGCATGTTATTTGAAACTCACAGTCTTCATTTCCGGTTCAGGAGATAGGGAGGGCCTTTGGAAGCTAAAATCGATCCAAGCACATTGACATTGAAGGACCAGGTGGTTTCCATCAACCGCGTCACCAAGGTGGTCAAGGGTGGAAAGAATATGAGCTTTAGCGCTCTGGTGGTGGTGGGAGATGAAAATGGAATTGTCGGCTTTGGCAATGGAAAAGCCCGGGAAGTTCCTCAGGCGATCCGGAAAGCGATTGAGTCCGCCAAAAAGAACCTGATCAGGATTCCCATGATCGGGACAACCATTCCTCACCTGGTGGTGGGCAGTTTCGGTGCGGGCAAAGTCCTCTTGAAGCCTGCCCAGGAAGGAACCGGCGTCATTGCCGGCGGCCCTGTGCGGGCTGTCATCCAGGCCGTGGGGATCCGGAATGTGCTGACCAAGTCCCTCGGCAGTGCCAATCCCCACAATGTAGTCAAGGCAACCATTGCCGGCTTGAGGCAGTTGAGAGACTTCAAGGATGTGGCCCGCCTGAGAGGAAAATCTCCCGACGAGGTGTGGCAGAGGTAGCTCCATGAGCATGCAAAACAGCAGCGACAAACAGCTAAAGATCAAATGGATCAGGAGCGGGATTGGCTTCCCGGAGAAACAGAAAAGGGTAATTGCTGGGCTGGGTTTTCGTCGGCTCAACCAAGTGGTGACCCGACCCGATTCGCCGCAAATTCGGGGTATGGTGTTCAAGATCCGCCACCTCGTTGAGATCCTGAACGACTAATGGGGAGGACTGCAAATCCATGATTGGCCTGCATAATTTACGACCCCCGGCCGGATCCACTCAGGCCCGGAAACGACGGGGTTTGGGAATGGGGACGGGTCTGGGAAAAACAGCCGGCCGCGGTTATAAGGGGCAGAAGTCCCGCTCCGGAGCCCGCAGCCGGAGAGGGTTTGAGGGCGGGCAGATGCCCTTGCACCGACGCCTGCCCAAGAGGGGTTTCACCAATATTTTTAAGAAGGAATACACGATTGTGAACCTGGAGCGACTGAAGAAATTTGCCGCCGGCTCCAGTGTGACCCCCGAGGAATTGAAGAAGGCCGGAATCATCAAGCAAGTTAAAGACGGCGTCAAGATTCTGGGAAAAGGCAGCTTACCTCACCCCTTGAATATCTCTGCGCACTTTTTCAGCGAAAGCGCCAAGGAGAAGATTGTCCAGGTGGGCGGGAAATTCGAGGTTCTCCAGTGATTGAGAGTCTGCGCAACATCTGGAACATGCCCGACCTGCGGAAACGCATCTTCTTTACGCTGGCCATGCTGGCGGTTTATCGGGTCGGGGCCGTCATCCCGACTCCCGGAATAAATACCAATGTGCTTCGCGCCTTCTTTGAACAGAACCGCGGCACTGTATTCGGGTTCATGGACCTCTTTTCCGGCGGGAACCTCAGAAATTTTACTATCTTTGCCTTGGGGATCACCCCTTACATAACAGCCTCCATTATCCTGCAGCTGTTGACCGTGGTCTGGCCCTTCCTCGAGAAACTCTCCAAGGAGGGGGAGCTGGGACGAAAGAAGATTACCCAGTATACCCGTTACCTGACAGTGGTGCTCAGCGCCGTTCAATCCATCGGGATTGCCGCTACATTGCAGCGAATGCCGATGCAGGGCGCCCCAGTGGTCCTGAATCCCGGGCTAGCCTTCGTGCTGATGACCATGCTGACCCTGACCACAGGCACCGCCTTTATCATGTGGCTGGGCGAACAGATCTCAGACCGAGGCATCGGCAACGGGATGTCCTTGATCATTTTTGCCGGTATCATCGTCGGATTGCCACACGCGACCGGGGAAATCTTCACCCGGTTGGCCACCCAGCAGTGGTCTCCGCTGGTGGTCATCCTGCTCCTGGCCATGATGGTGGCTGTGGTCGCCTTCATCGTGCTGGTGGAACGCGCGCAGCGCCGGATCTCCGTTCAATATGCCAAGCGGGTGGTAGGGCGGCGCATCATGGGCGGACAATCCACTCACTTGCCGTTGAAGGTCAACGTGGGTGGCGTGATTCCGGTTATTTTTGCCTCGTCCATTATCACGTTCCCTCAGACCTTCGGGTTGCTTTTCCACGAGAGCAAGTTCTTCAAGAACATGACCGATGCTCTGCGTTTTGGGGAACCGCTTTATAATGTGCTTTACATCAGCGGGATTATATTCTTCTGCTACTTCTATACGTCCATCATCTTTAACCCGACGGAAGTGGCTGACAATATACGGAAGTACGGAGGATTTATCCCGGGAATCCGTCCCGGAAAGAAAACCGCGGAGTACATCGAGACGATCCTGACCCGCATCACCTTTGCCGGATCCATCTACCTGGCAATGATTGCCATTATTCCTGAATTTATGATCGCCGGGTTTCATATCAACCATCTGCCTGTGTTGGGAAGGTATTTTGATTCGCTTTCCATCTGGATTTTGAATGGCATGGGTGTCCAGTTCTATTTCGGTGGGACCTCCTTGCTAATCGTAGTGGGAGTGGCGATGGATACTGTGCAACAGATTGAAGCCCAACTCGTCATGCGGCACTATGACGGTTTCCTGGGACCACGCGGGAGAAGGATTCGAGGACGCCGCGGATAAAGGAAAGGAGTGGGATAGCCCAGCCAGGAAAGGGAAATCGCGAGCGGCAAGATCGATTGATTTCAGGAGCACTTTCGTTTATACTTAAAAATTTGTGTTTGCTTGAATTGAATCATAGTGAAATCCAATGTCTAAAGAAGATGCGATTGAAGTCATCGCGACGGTAATTGAACCCTTGCCCAATGCGATGTTTAAGGTGGAGTTGGAAAATAAGCACACCGTGCTGGCTCACATCTCGGGAAAGATGAGAAAGAACTTCATCCGCATTCTCGCGGGCGACAAAGTGGCCGTCGAGCTTTCACCTTACGACCTGAGCCGGGGTAGAATCGTCTACCGCTACAAATAGGAATCCTGTTATGAAAGTTAGAGCTTCCGTCAAGAAAATCTGTGACAAGTGCAAGATCATCCACCGGAAACGAGTGGTGCGGGTGATATGCTCCAACACCAAGCACAAACAGAGGCAGGGGTGACGGGTGAACGGTGTTTTTGCGCGTGTGGACGTAACTTGAGATTTGGGGGTTAGAGTGGCTCGAATCGTCGGAATTGACTTGCCGAGAGAAAAGCGGGTTGAGATTGGCTTGACCTACATTTTTGGAGTAGGAAGATCTCGATCACTGAAGATCTGTGGGCAGGCTGGGGTCAATCAGGACAAGAAGGTCAAGGATCTGACAGAAGACGAAGTCAGCCGGATCCGCCAGATTCTGGAAGAACAGGGTGACGTGGAAGGGGATCTGCGCAAAGAAGTCTCGATGAATATCAAGCGACTGATGGAAATCGGCAGCTACCGCGGCCTGAGGCACCGAAAGTCGCTTCCGGTCCGGGGACAGCGAACCCGCACCAATGCCCGCACCCGCAAGGGGCCCCGCAAAGGTGCCATCGCCAGCAAGAAGAAACCCACGGCCAAGACCTAGTAATCTATTTCGTAAGGGATGCTAACTCTGGAGGGATTAGAAGCGAATGGCCAAAGCAGCCGCCAAACCCGGAAAGAAGAAGGTCTTCAAGAAGAAAGAAAAGCGGGTGGTTTTGACTGGAATCGCGTACGTTCAGGCCACCTTCAACAACACCATCATCAGCATTACGGATCTCCAGGGAAATCTGGTGTGCTGGTCCAGTGCCGGATCGCTGGGTTTTAAGGGTTCCAGAAAGGGGACTCCATTCGCGGCCCAACAAGCTTCCCAGGCGGCTGCGAATGCAGCTCGTGAATCCGGCATGAAGTCGGTGGACGTACGAGTCAAAGGTCCGGGTTCTGGACGGGAATCGGCCATTCGTGCGCTGCAGGCTGTGGGTCTGGAAGTGAAATCGATCAAGGATGTGACCCCTATCCCGCACAACGGCTGCCGCCCGCCCAAGCGGCGGCGTGTCTGATGATCTCAGTCTGGCAAGGGTAGAGTATGGTCAACTCAGTAAAAGCCGAAATGGAGGGCTAAGAATTTGGCAAGATACACGGGGCCAGCTTGTCGCTTGTGCCGGCGGGAAGGAGTGAAACTCTTCCTGAAAGGAAGCCGCTGCTTCAAAGACTCCTGTGCCATTGAAAAGAGGAACTTTGCTCCCGGGCAGCATGGGAAAGACCGCAAGTCCAAGGTGATTGGCTACGGGCTTCAATTGCGGGAAAAGCAGAAAGCCAAACGCATCTACGGATTGCTGGAAAACCAGTTCAGGAATTACTTTGAGAAAGCCGAGCGCCATAAGGGGATTACCGGGGAAAATCTGCTGATCATGCTGGAGCGGCGCCTGGATAATGCCACCTATCGTCTCGGTTTTGGGTCGTCCCGCTCTCAGAGCCGCCAGTTGGTGCTCCACGGTCATGTCCGGGTCAACAATCGAAAGGTGAACATCCCTTCGTTTCAGGTCAGGCCTGGAGACGTGATCACTATCAAAGAAAAGAGCCGTAATATCCCTACGGTCACCCAGTCCCTGGAAATGGTGGGGAGCCGGGGAGTTCCGCCCTGGCTGGAACTGGATGGGCAGAACTTCACGGGTAAAGTCCTCACTCTACCCAAGCGCGACGACATTCAATTGCCGGTGCAGGAACGGCTCATCGTAGAGTTGTATTCGAAGTAGCGACTCCCGGATTACCGGGGGGAAGGCTTCCGACAGCTTTTTGAATATTCCGGACGTCCGAAACGAGTTTGGAGGACCCAATTATTATGTTATGGAAAGGCTTTCAGAAACCCAAGAGGCTGTCTATAAACACGGATGAAGCCAATTCGGGTTACGCCCAGTTCACGGCACAGCCCTTTGAGCGAGGTTTTGGAACGACCATCGGGAATGCCTTGAGGCGGGTACTTCTCTCCTCAATTGAAGGGGCTGCCATCACGGCGGTCAAAATCGAGGGTATTCTCCACGAGTTTTCCCCTATTCCCGGAGTGGTCGAAGACGCGACCGATATCATTTTGAATTTGAAACAGGTTCCCATAAAACTCCATGGGGAGGGTCCCAAGACCATCTACCTGGAGGCGGATGGCCCATCCGTATTGACTTCCGCCCACCTCAAGGTGGATGCGGACGTGGAGATCCTGGACAAATCGATCTACATTGCCACGGTCAGTGAAGGCGGACATCTGTCCATGGAAATGCGCCTGAAGATCGGTCGCGGCTATGTCTCAGCGGACAAGAACTTCGACGATGACCTGTCCATCGGATTCATCCCCATCGATTCCGTACACTCCCCGGTTAAGAAGGTAAACTACACCGTGGAATCGGCTCGCTTGGGGCAGATGACCGATTACGAGAAACTCACTCTGGACGTGTGGACCAACGGCTGTATCAGCCCTCAGGACTCGATCGGCTATGCCGCCAAGTTGCTGAAAGACCACATGTCTATCCTTATCAACTTCGAAGAACAACCGGAACCCCTCGAAGAAAAGGCCGATAAGACGGTCGAAGTAGTCAACGAAAACTTGTCGAGGTCGGTTGAAGAATTGGAACTCTCAGTCCGCTCCTATAACTGCCTGAAAAATGCCAACATCAAGACGATTGGCGAACTGGTGCAGAAGACGGAAGCGGAGATGTTGAAAACCAAGAACTTTGGGCGAAAGTCTTTGAACGAGATCAAGGAAATCCTGGCGGGCATGGGTCTTAGCTTGGGCATGACCCTGGATGAGAAAGGTCGGCCGGTGCCGGCCACTGCTTCCAAGGAATAAGCGCGCGGCTGGCTTAGCGACTGCTTGCCGGGCTAGCGCAGCTCGCCCCCTGAGAATGAAGGAGATTTGATTCATGCGACACCGAGTGCATGGCCGGAAGCTGGGAAGGCCTACGCCCCACCGCATGGCCTTGCTGAGAAACCTGTGTACCTCCCTGCTTGAACACGAACGCATCACGACTACCGTTCAGAAGGCGAAAGAGGTCAGGCCCGTCGCGGAGCGGCTCATCACCCTGGGGAAGAAGGACACCCTCCACTCGCGGCGTCGAGCCGCACGGGTCCTGCTGAAGGCGTCCGTGCTTCAGAAGCTGTTCGACACGCTGGCAGCACGCTTTGCAGATCGGAATGGCGGGTACACCCGGATCATTAAGCTGGCCCACCGGTTGGGGGATGGAGCTGACCTGGCTATCCTCGAACTGCTCGGAAGTGAACTGTCAGTCAAGAAGGCGGAAAAGGCTGCAGCCGAGAAAGCCAAGAAGGAAAAACCCAAGAAGTCTTCTCAGGATGGGGCTGAAGCGAAAACAGCAGAAGGCGGGGAAGCCGATTCCCCAACAGTCGCCGAGAAGATATCGAGGAAGCTGAAGAGCGTCTTGAAAAAGGGAAGTGGGCCAGAGAAGAAGGCCGCCGGAAAGTCCAAGACACCCAGGGCGAAGAAACCTTCAGCCAAAGATGAATCCTCTGAATGACAATCGAGGTTCCTGCACTTGAGCCTGAAAGCTTCTTATCACTCGAGTGCTTCTCCATGAAATCCCCGGCGAGTCAGCTGGGGATTTTTGTTTTCGGCGTCCACCCCCAACCAGGAAACGAGCGTCCGGTTCTTGAGCCGCAACTTTAAGGTCAACAAGCACGAGGAAATCTACCGCGGCTTTATCGTCAATCTTACCGTGGATCAGATCACCACTGCTGCGGGGATCGACACCATCCGGGAGGTGTTTCACCATCCAGGCGGTGCTGCAGTCGTACCGGTGCTGCCCAACGGCGACATTCTCCTGGTTCGCCAGTTTCGATATCCCATCCAGCAGGACCTCCTCGAACTGCCTGCCGGCAAGATCGATCCAGGCGAGACCCCGGAGTCTACGGCGCGCCGGGAACTGGTTGAAGAAGTCGGCTACCAGGCGGGGGTTCTGGAGCAATTGGGGGAGTTCTACA
>JBGPHY010000096.1:0-12583 GCA_041484625.1 Terriglobia bacterium
ACCGGACCAGCAAGCCAACAAGGCGATAACCACTGTCAGTAAAATAGAGGAGAATTTATGTTCGGCGAAGTTGTTCATGACCTGCCCGAACCTTCAGCTTTGAGGACTAATGGCTTTCCGAACTTGGTTCTGCCTCTGCAAGACCAAACCCGGCAGCATGATTCATTTGTCGACAGCTAAGGCAACGTACCTTAATAGACCCTGCAACCATTTAGCAGGGGAAATCCTGCTGCCTCAAATGACTCCGCATATGAACGTCAGCAAGTTTCATACCAGCTCATAGTGCATATTCAGTCTTGCTGATGGAGGCATTTTCACCGGAACCTGAGGGATCTTCTGTTATTGGGGGACAAATCTGTAATTATTATCCCCTTTTCGAACCCTGACAGGTTAGGTGGAGATTCAATGAGAATTTTCGGTGGCGCGTACTGGGTCAGTCAAACGGGGAACCGGCTCCGTCAGGAGCCAGATGTTTGTAGCAACGCAGGCCATCATTCAATCTTTGCCGCCTCAGCGGCACGGAATGAGGGCCCAGTTACCGCCGCGCTATTGACTTTACACATTCCATGACGCTGAGGCGGCGGGATTCTTACTAGGTCTCCTTGGTCTATAAACATCTGGCTCCTGACGGAGCCCCCACCCATGACTGAGATGGTGTGAAAAAATCAGAAAGGGCTATTGGACCGCTTTTTCCTCGAGCAGCTTCTGGCATTGCGCGTTTCGCAGGCAGTTCGCCAACTCCTTGGCCCACAGTTGGGCTTCGGGTCCACGGATAATGTCGAGATGGGTTCCGGGCAGGTCATGATCTTCCATTCAGCACCCTCTCCACGCATTTCCATCCTCCGTTCATGCGCCACCTCAGCCCCTCTCTAATGAATCTCAACTTCTGTTTCATCCCCAATTGCGACATCTTCTGCCAGCCATTCTTGATCTTTTCCAGCAATCTTTTTCCCCCGGATGATTGCCCTGCAATTGCTTCCTCGATCTTCTCCTCCCACTCAAACGGCGGGGTCGGATCCAGCAACAACAGCAAGGCCACCTCATGCCCTTGTCTTCTCAACTGCTGTGCTGTCTCAAACGCGACTACCCCACCCAACGAGTATCCTCCCAGGTAATAAGGTCCTTCCGGTTGCAGTGCCCGAATTTCCCGGATGTAGTCTGCCGCCATCTCCTCGATGCTCCGCGGCGCCCGTCGCCCATCAATTCCATGCGGCCTCAGCAAGTAAAACGGCTGATCCTTCTCCACGCCTTGCGTCAGGGCCTCTGTTCCGTGGTGCAGAAAGAACGGCGGCCTATTCCCTTCCACCTGGATCGGCACCATCAAAGTCCACGGAACCGACAACCCTTCCCGGCTCAATATCTCCGCCAACTGCTCTACCGTGGGCGCTGTGTAAAGCGTTGCCAGCGGCAAATCTCTGCCAAATACCTTTTCGATCTGTGCGAAAAGGCGAACTGCCAGAAGGGAATGCCCGCCCAAGTCGAAAAAGTTTTCGGTGACGCCGATCGGCTGGATGCCAAGGGTCCTTTCCCAGAGCTTTGCCAACTGCAGTTCCAAAGTACTGCGCGGAGCAATAAGAGTCTTTTCCTTCTCAGTCCGGCCCACCGCGGGGGAAGGCAAAGCCTGGCGATCGGTTTTTCCATTAGGGGTCCGGGGCATTTGTTCGAGCAGTACAAAGGTGTGTGGAACCATATATACCGGGAACCGGTTCCTCAGATAGGATCGAAGCTCACTGATATTAACCGCCTGTTCCGAAACGGGTACAATGTAGGCCACCAGGCGCTTCAAACCGGGACTATCTTCCAACGCTACCACAACGCTTTCCCTCACCTCTGGATGCTGGCTGAGCACCGTTTCAATTTCTCCGGCTTCGATCCGGTAACCGCCAACTTTCAGCTGATGATCGAGACGTCCAAGGAACTGGATATTTCCATCAGCCAGATAGCGGGCTAAATCGCCGGTTCTATAAAGCCTCTGGCCGGGAGAGTCCTCAAATGGATTAGGAATGAACCGCTCGGAGGTCAACTCCGGCCGGTTCAGATACCCTCGACCCACCCCGGCTCCACCTACAAAGAGTTCTCCGACGACGCCCGCCGGAACCGGCTAGAAGCAGGGGTCCAGGATATAAACCCGGGTATTGGCAAAGGGCCGGCCAACCGGCACCAATCCTTCACGGGGAAGCTGAGCATTCCTGGGAACCTCATAGTAGAGGCTGTCGATGGTTGCTTCGGTGATCCCGTAGGAGTTGATGATGCGCGTGTCACGGCCGCAAAACTTCTTCAGCTGGTCCAGGTCACTGCCGTACCAGCTGTCTGATCCTGCAACCACCACCCGCATGAAGGAAAGTGATTGGCCTGTCTTCTCCAGGTATTGCACCAGGTTTCTCAAAACGGTTGGAACAAATTCGCCAAAATCAACCTTTTCGTCGCGCATCAAGCGATAGAGCAAGGACCCGTCTAATAAGGCCTTTTGCGGACAGAGGACCAGCTTGCCGCCGGAACACAAGGCCCTTGCCAGGTCGCCGGAGAAAACATCGAAGGAGTAACTCGCCATCTGGAGATGAGAACTGACGGCAGTCCGGAGCTGGTAAGCCTCCTCCCAGGCATGATAGATATTCATCTGGTTCCGGTGGGTGATCATCACCCCTTTTGGTTTCCCCGTGGAACCAGAGGTATAAAGAATGTAGGCCAGGTTATCGGGGGAAGTCCAACCGGTTGGATTCTCGGTGCATTCTGCCGTGATGGCCTCGTGCTCGGTATCTAGACAGACCAAGTGGTTTTCTGATGAAAGGAGGTCAAACAGAGACGATTGTCGGGTCAACAGAATTCGGGCCTGGCTGTCTGCAATCATGAAGGCCAGGCGTTCCTGGGGATAGGTGGGATCCAGAGGCACATAAGCTCCCCCGGCTTTAAGAACTGCCAGGACCGCAATCACCATTTCGAGGGAACGGTCAAGTGATATGGCTACCTTGACCTCCGGACCGACACCGTGACGCCTGAGGTAATGCGCAAGTTGATTGGCTCGAGCATTAAGCTCGCGGTAATTCAGCCGGTGACCTTCAAAAACCACCGCCACTCGATGAGATGATCTCTGAACCTGGGTTTCAAAGAGTTGATGAAGGCACTGGTCGGTGGGGTAATCACTCGACGTCCGGTTCCACTCCACCAAGATCTGACGTCGTTCGGCTGGAGTGAGCAAGGGCAGCCGGGAGATAGGCTGTTCCGGGTCTTGGACCGCTGCGGAGAGCAGCGTCTCCCAGTGACCGATAAGCCTCTTGATCGTGGAGTCTTCAAAGAGATCCCTGTCATAAGTGAAAGAACCGAGAAGTTGCTTCTCCCCTTCTTCTACCGACAGGCTCAAGTCGTACTCTGCCGTCCCATTCAATCTTTGGACCGGCGGCCGCGGCCGGTCAGTCGGAAGGTCCAGAACTGGAAGTTTGCCGGATAACACCTGCTTCCAATGGGAAAGCTGGTCTGCAAACAATACGCACTGGTTTTGCCAGATCCTGAAATCGTTGAATTGGACTGCGAGTTCAGGAAACGGACCGGTTGTTTGATCAAGAGTCGCCTGGTAGATTGTAGCCAGTTCCGAAAGCAGGAGTTCCATGGACCATTCGTCAGCCGCAATCCGGTGTGTCGAAAGCAGCAGAACGTGATCCCGGCTGTCCAGTTTGAGTATCTTCCCGCGAAACAGCGGACCCGAGGCTAAGTTGAAGGAGCATTGAGACTCATCGATCACAAGCCTCCAGGCAGCCTGCCGCCGCTCGTTTTTCCCCAGATGAGTCAGGTCGATTACCGGCAAATCCACCGCTTGGTGAGGAAGCAGACCATGGACAGCAAAGCCGTCCGCATTGGAAAAAGTGCTGCGGAGGACGCTGTGGCGCCCTGTAATCACCGTCAGGCTTCTTGCCAAAACGTCAATCTTAAGTTAGCCTTGCAGGCGAACAGCTCTATGAATGTTGTACAGCGGACTTCCGGGATCGAACTGCTCCAGAAACCAGAGCCGTTCCTGTGCAAACGAGAGCAGTGAGTTCCCGTTTCTCCTCATCAGCGTGTTTCCCGAATCTGAGTGGGTGAGGCGTCCTGGATGAGCGTCGTTCTCCACTCGGATTCCTCCCACCGGTATCATGCCCGGACAAGCCGCGTCTGTTAACGGACCTGAAGAAGCAGGTGAAGTAGAGATTTTTGACGATCCTAAGAAATCAGCCAAGCATTCCTTCCAATCTTCAGACCCGCGTGTCAACCGAATAGTAGATCAAAAGCACTCGACAACCAGGACCAAGCAAAGAACTCCGCAGAGTCCGGACTCGCCCGAAGCCCCCCTCTGATTCTTACGGCAAAATTCCTCTGAGGCATTACTTGCTCTTGGCTCACCATCCGCGCCATGAGAATGGGGGAGGGCAAGGCTCTGTCCGAGCCCTGCGAGTTTGCAAGGGTTGCGGAGCGACGACAGGTAGCGGTTGTCATACACGGTGTCTTCCACGCAGGTAAGTCTTGTCTTTGCCACTGTGTAGATGGTGAGTCATGGGTGGAGGCTCCGTTAGCAGCCCGAAGTTCATAGAAAAGGGGGTCCCGGAGGGAAATGGCGTGATTGCCCGATTTGCTACGGACAATGGGTTCCTAACAGACTCCGTTCCCACCTGCCGGCTGCGCATTAGGCCTCCGTCAGGAGGCCAATGTTTATAGAACTCATGACGCAATTAAGGTGGGTTGAGTGGGACCGCACGAACTGTTGCAGGTTAAGGTTACGGTATCAAGGCGGCCTCGACTTAGCGTTTGGAAAGTCTGGCCTGTCAATTCTCTTTCACATCCATGGGCCGAAACATGTGGGGTGACTGCAGCTATTGGCACCCCCTCTTCTTCACGCATCCTCTGCGACTGCTTATCTCTCAGGCAAGATAGGAGATCCTTCGCCCAGAGTTGAGCCTCGGGACCCCGGATGATGTCGAGATGCCCCCCGGGCAAGGTACGAGTGTCTAATCCCCTGCCAGCAAGATGTCGCCAGATTTCAGAGGAAACTTCGCTGCCTTCTTCTGCCTGGAGGAGAACGATCGGTCCATCGTACACTTGCGCTGTATACTCCTCTGATGCCAAGCTCCCCGCCTCCAGAAAGTAGAAAGTGCGGAATGAGGGTGGAACTGGGCGACCCAGCCTTAACCACAGATGGCAGACTATCCGTTTGAACGCTCTTGCCATTTGCCTCCGTTTCCCGTCAAGCCGCCACCGAAGACCTTTCGCCACGTAATCCAGTTTTTCTCGGGTCCCCAACCTGGAAACCTTCAGTAGATGACCCTTGATCCTAGTTTTAAGCGGTTCTCCCTCTTCTCCGGCTCCGTTTCCTCCCTCCACGCTGCCGGCCTCTGCTCCCTGCCAGTCAAACGGGGACACGGGGTCCAGCAGGACCAACAATGCGACCTCATGCCCTTGCCGCCGCAACTGTTGTGCTGTCTCAAACGCCACCAACCCCCCCAGCGAATAACCGCCCAAATAGTACGGCCCTTCCGGCTGTAGTGCCCGAATCTCTCGAATGTAGTCTGCCGCCATCTCTTCGATGCTGTCTGGTGCCCGTCTCCCGTCGATCCCATGGGGCTGCAACAGATAAAAGGGTTGATCCGGCTCTATCTCCCGCGCCAAAACTTCTGTCCCATGATGCAAGAAAAACGGTGGTTTGCTTCCCCTGGCCTGAATCGGGCGCATCAAAGTACAGGGCACCGACCATCCTGCCTGGCTGAGGATGGCTGCCAGCAGTTCCACTGTTGGCGCCTGGTACAGCGTGGCCAGTGGGATGTGCGTGCCCAGCCCCTTCTCGATCTGCCCGCATAACCGCACCGCCAGGATTGAATGCCCCCCTAACTCGAAAAAGTTGTCCCGGACTCCCACCCTCTCCACTCCCAGCAACCGTGCCCAAACCTCAGCCAAGACTTTTTCTTCAGTTGTCCGCGGCGCCACATAGCTCTCCTTGAGATTGGGCCGTCCTGTTTCAGGCTCCGGTAGACTTTTTCGATCCAATTTGCCGTTGGCAAGCAGAGGCATTTCGTCCAGCAGCACAAACGCCGAAGGAATCATGTACCCCGGCACCTTGTCCTTCAGGAACGAAAATAGCTCAGTGACAGTCGGACTGGGTTGCCGGTCGGGCACCAGATAGGCAATGATCCGCAGTTCACTGGAACCATCATCCCGGGCCACCACAGCACACCCTCGCACTGCCAGGTGACGTGCCAAGACTGCCTCAATCTCGTCCAGCTCAACTCGAAAACCACGGATCTTTACCTGATGATCTCGCCGACCCAGAAACTCTATGGTTCCATCGGGGCGAAAACGAGCCCAGTCCCCGGTCCGATAGAGACGAGTTCTTGAATCGCAACAGAAAGGGTTGGGGACAAATCGTTCTGCGGTCAGATCGGGCCGGTTCAAGTAACCCCTCGCGAGTCCGGCGCCTCCAATATACATTTCACCTGGAACCCCGACAGGTACCAGTTGCATATTCCGGTCAAGAACATAAACCTGAACATTTTGGACGGGTCTGCCTATGGAGACTTCAGGGGGCGGAGATTGAATCCCCTTGGGGGACAAATCGCACATGGTCGAGACTACAGTGGCTTCGGTTGGTCCGTAGGTATTCAATAACCGCACCCGCCTTCCTACACTACGATTCCATAGGGCCACCCGGTCAGGCAGCACTCGTTCGCCGCCGATAATGACGAGGCGCAGGGAGGGAGGGAGGCTTAATCGATCAGGTCCGGTCAGTTGACGAGTTAACTCATGCCAGTAGCCGGTTGGCAGATCCAGGACACTCACTCGCCATTCATGGCACTTTCGCAAGAACTCGTTGAGCGACTCCAGCATGGCATTGGTGCGCAACACCAGGGTAGCTCCCTGACTCCAACACGGGAATATTTCTTCCAGGCTTGAATCAAAGCTTATGGAGGCGAACTGGAGCACCCGGTCTGAAGAAGTCAGTTCGAAACCAGAGGCAGCAGTCTCGGTGTAGCTCACTATGAAGCGGTGGTCGAGCATCACGCCCTTGGGCTTACCGGTCGAGCCCGAAGTGTAAAGAATACAAGCTAAATTGTCGGGTGAAACTCCGCTATCCAGGTTATCTTCTCTTTCCAGCGAAATGGCCGGCCAGTCGTCATCGATCGAGACCACTACACCTGTGCATGGCGGGAGCTTCGCTCTCAAATTCCCCTGGGTGAGGAGCACGAAGACCCGTGAGTCCTCAAGCATGAAGAGGATCCGTTCTCGCGGGTAGTGGACATCCAGCGGAACATAGGCACCCCCGGCTTTCAAGATTCCCAACAGGCCCACAATCATCTCCAATGAACGATCCACAAATAGTCCAACGGGGACTTCAGGGCCCACCCCTCGTTTCTGCAAATAACGTGCTAACTGGTTGGCCCGGCAGTTTAACTGCCCGTAGGTCAATTGCTCCCTCTCAATGACCACTGCCACTTCCTCTGGTGTCTGTGCGGCATGGACCTCAAACCGTTCCTGAAGGCACTGGTCGGGCGGGGATTCCGCTGTCGTTCCATTCCATTCCACCAGCAACTGCTTTTGCTCAGCAGAGTCCAAGAAGGGCAACACGGACAGTGGTTGATCTGGATTTGCCAGAGCACCTTCCAGGAGATTTCTCAAATGGCCCATCATCCGCTGGATCGTCGCACGCTCGAACAGGTCTGTGCTGTATTCCATCCACCCTTCCAAACCTTGATCGCCTTCTGCCAATGAGAGTGACAAATCCAAGGGGGAAGCCTGCCTGTCAACCTCCACCCGGCTGACTTGCAGTCCTCTCAGGTGAAATTGCTGGTGAGCTTGATCGCTTAACTCGAACATCACCTGAAACAGCGGTGCCCGGCTGGGATCCCATTTGACCTTGGACTCATCCAGCAGTTTTTCAAATGGAATATCCTGGTGGGCTTGAGCTTCCAGGGTCAATTGGCGGACTCGTTTCAAAAGCTGTCGAAAGCTCGGATCCCCGGAAAGATCGCATCGCAAAACCAGCCAGTTGACAAAACAACCGATCAATTCCACCAGCCCGGCCTGGTTGCGGTCAGGAGTGGAAGATCCAATCACGATATCGGCCTGTCCAGTGTATCGGTGCAACAGGGCCAGAAATGCTGCCTGGAGAACCATGAATAGGCTTGCGTCTTCCCGGTCGCCCAGGTTCTTCAGCTTAGAAACCAAAGACAGGGGAATTTTGACAGCTTCTCGAGTACTCCGGTGGCTTTGTTCGGCCGGCCGCGAGCGATCCCAGGGCAACTCCAGCGAAGGTGGTGCATTCGAGAGTCGTCGTTTCCAATAGTCCATATGAAAAGCGGCTTCTGGACTGTCTATCCATTGTCGTTGCCAGGTGGCATAATCCGCATACTGGATTGGCAGTTGGGGCAAGGGGGATGGCGCTCCTTGCATAAATGCCGAATAGAGCTGCCCCAACTCACTACAAAGCAACTCGATTGACCTGGGATCTGAGGCAATCAGGTGCATAGTAAGACACAGCACATGGTCGTCTGTGCTCTTTCGGATCAAAAGCGTTCTCAGCATCAAATCCTGCGATAGGTCGAAACTGTACCGTATTTCCTCTTCGACAAGACTTGCCTCATTGTTCTCGCCGTCAAGTGCTGTCGAGTCTTTCAATTCAACGACCGGCAGGTCGATCTCGCAAGGCTCGCCAACCACTTGAATCGGCTTCCCCTCGACAGAAACGAACGTTGTTCGAAGAATGTCGTGACGGGAGACAATGGCGTTAAGGGCCTGGTGGAGCGCCAGAGGGTCCAGTCTTCCCTTCAAACGGACAGCCACCGACCGGTTGTAGAGTCCGGTCCCTGGTTCCCATTGTTCAAAAAACCATAGTCGTTATTGGGCAAAAGAAAGCGAAACAACCCGGCCTCTTGGGGTGGAGCAGGACAAAGTGAGTTCCGGGCTTTTCAGGTTGTCTTCGAGGCTAGCGAGAACTCCTACGTTTTCCAAGGGTGATAACCTCCATCCTTCTTTCAATCACTCGAGATGAGCTGAAGGCTGATCTTCAGGGGCCGCTTCTGACCAGTTCTCCTTCGAATCGGGCCCCTAACAGGGAATAGGCTTCCCTCTCAGGGGGTATCAGCAATTTGCGTACCTCTCGATAACTAACTGATAAAGCTAAGGGGGAGAACAACATCGCTTGAGGTTTACGACCTTATGGGCGGAGTCGGAGTAAAAACTTGGTAGCAACTTACCACATTTGGAGAAGTAGCTTCCAAATGAAGGAGATAGGTAGTTCTCTCTAGATTAGAACGGGTCGAAGGAAGCTTGGGAAGGTTATTTGGGAGTAACAGAATGAGGAAGGATTAGAGCTGGACGTCAGTGAGGAAAGAAAGGTGGGAGAATCTGCTTGGTGGGGGAGGATTACCTGGCCAAGAATCGTTATCGTTACAAGCCAGGTTACCTCGGTCGCAAGCCATTCGCTTGCCGTCTTGCGGGGGCGACGAGTGATTACAGGTTGTAACTGCTGAGATGGTGTGAAAAAATCAGAAATTGCGTCCAAACGCTGCGTGAGGTTGAGGCTTTGAGAAAGCCTCAACGGCCTACAATGATATCCAAGGGCTTAGGCACGAGATGTAGGCCGGGTCCCCCGACCCGGCGAATTTTTTCACAGCTTCTCAGGGCTTGGGGGATCGTCGGTATCGGTCTTTTTGGAGAAAAGTGAGCGAATCTTGCTCCAATAGATCCTTATGCCCGCAGTCACGGCCAGTAATCCCCCCACCGCCACCTGCCAAACAATACTTCCGGTGATCGGGTCTAGATAAGCTTCTGCCCGTTAAGGAAACACAAACAGCATCGCCACCAGGGCGAAAAGGAAGAGTTCATATCGTTTCATCTCTGACACCTTTCTTTTTCTTGACCTTGCCAGATCGCCGGCAAGGGAATTTCGCGGGGATTCCCCTCAGCATCAAACAAGTATACCAAGTTCAACCCTTGGGTCACATCCTACGAAGGCCATAAGACTCCCCTGAGGAAAAAAAGAACGCTGCCTTTGGTCGTGACTTCGGACGGTTGCGTTGCGCCAACAGGCTTGATGGCCAGGAGTGTTGAGAAGCGGTTTAGCAGATCCTGTAATTTGGGGGGGGATACGTAATCGTACAGGCTGGCAGGAGGACATTTGGGGCTTTCGAAGATCAACTTCATCCGGGCCGCCCGTTCTCCTTCGTCCAGTAAACGGAGCCGCGACCCGTGATCGCCGTGTATGACTACCAGAGTGGAATCGTAAATCCCGGCGGCCCTTAATTCATGGAAGAAGGCATCCAGTTGCCGCGCCAGGAACTCGACCTGTTCCATGTAATTCCAGTACCAGTACTTATATTCCGATTCCCGATAGAAAAAGAGATTGTCGTCATGAAACCACTCGTCGAGGCCTCGCACCGTCCCGTCCGGCCGATATACATAAGGATAGTGCGGTGTCAAAAGGTGTGCGAAGAAGAGTGTGTTTTGTTGCGCCGCTTTTATATCGGCAAGAATTGCAGACGGCCATACATCCCCCATCGCCAGAGGCCCCATGTGGTATCGAGTGGGGTGGAACCGTGCCGGAACAAGTGCCTGATAAGTACTCCAACACAACGTGTCGGTCTGCAAGTATATGGTCAGAATCTGGCGCAGCCGCTGAATCCAGTCCATGTGAATCGAGTGCATCGCAGCCAGGTTATTCGCCTTGTAAGTGCGAACGGCCACCGAAGCAAATCCCGGCCCTGCGAAGTTAATTAAGTCAGACTGGTAAACGCGGACGGCGTATCCCCTGTTCAGAAACTGCTGGAACAAAGAATTTTTCTTCAGACCACTTATTTGTGCATTCTCGCCCAAGTACTCCCCAGTGGACTTCAGGAGGTGATTGTTCAAGATGCTTGGGATGGAGTCCCTAGTGCTCCTATAGTTGCTGAAAGCAAAAGGATAGACCCTGAAGTTGTTCTTAAGGAGCACTTGCTGTAGATCAGATCTCGCCTTTAGGCTGCCTTCGACGTCACAAGGGAATCCCTTGAGGCCGATCAGTTCATCGAAAATGATATAAACCACGTGTTGGAATTTGCCCAAGGCTTTTGTCGGCCTCTCGTGTGTGATCAGCGCCTGCACAGGTACTGCAAGAGCCTGCACAGTATCGGCTAGAAGCATCCCTCCCAAATAGATCAGCAACACCGGAAAGAATCTCTTCCTCATGAGGATCATGATTGCGCTGGTCAATACCATCAGACCGAGGATAATCCAGCGAACTCTTACGTTCGGGAAGAATTCCACCTGAACCGAATGAGAGGATTGAATGACGATGAGAAATAGCACGATTGCATAGAAATAAATGGGCTTCCGCGCAATCAGCGCCCCGGCCACGCAAGGGAGCAAGGCGAGGAGCCCGAGCACAAAGACCTCCGCATAGAGGAATCCATACTCGTGTTGAATCAGCAAACGGCACAAGGGCACGGCAATCAAAACATACAGAATGATGAGACGGCCCGCAAAACGGTCACTGTCACTTAGACGCATCGAGTCGCCTCCGGAACAGGTAGATAGTGCGGTCGGTTTCGGGGATGGGCACGGGTTCCTCCATATAGAAATATTGCTGGAACGCACGAAGGAAAAGGTCCTCCTCATAGTCGATGAAAGTGTCCTTACGATTTGTCAACAATCCCTGCGCCATCGGGTCCTGTTTGGGGACGTACTCCAATACGAGGTGGTCACCCAAATCGGCCAGGAACGCAGCGATCCTCCGGAATGGAACATTCCCGGTTATCCGCAGGTGGTGGATCAACGCCAACACCAGCAATAGATCAGCGCGTGGACGTTCCAGAAGGCTCAGCCGTTCACAAAGATGGAAACCGAGCGGTGGCGTCGGATTCGTGAGATCCATCAGCAGAGGAAGCATGTGCCGGTCGCCTTCCGCCTTAGATCGCTCGTAGTTGAAGTGCACGCACTGGGGGTCGATGTCGAAGCACACACAGGAGGCGCCTTGACGGGTGGCCAGTCGGCTGTATTCTCCGGTATTCCCGCCCAGGTCGTAAACAAGCCCGGGCCGAATGCGCTCGATCATGCGACCTACGATCTCTTTCTTGTGCTTTTCCGATTCTCCGCTGTAATGGCTGGCTTGCTTGTAATAGTCCACCCACTCGGTTTGCTTGCTCGACACCTGCAACCCTCGAATCGTGGCGCGCAGAGACTCTATGAGTGCCCGCTTCCTATCTGGCCCTGAGACCCTCCGCGGAGGTGTCTTCGGCCTTGCCTGCGTTAGTGGAGAATACTTCCGCTGGCTCTTGGCGTGCAGGTGCAGGTGAATCAGCAAGCCAAATCGGAAGAACGTCCGGCGGGGAAGCAGGGCAGATGCAAAATCCAGCGGGAAACCGTCCAGCGAGGATTTCCAAAACTGGTTGAAATTCGGCCCAACATAGCTCATCAGTGCCATGGGCGCCAGAAAGTGCCTGCAGAATTGGTTATAGGCCGGCCATGGTCCACCATCATTTCGCTCAAAAGAAAGCGTATCAATGAAAACAGGCTGAGGACCGCGGAATTGTACGTTAAAGGCGGAAGCATCTTTGAGGCTCATCCCATGCTCCAGGGCATGCTCCTCGACTCT
>JBGPHY010000097.1:0-12578 GCA_041484625.1 Terriglobia bacterium
CAGTCGTCTTTGACGCTGAATGCTTTCTGTCCGTTGTGGCAAGAGCCGCAGCGCTGCGCGTCGTGCATGTCAATACGCTCACTAGAATTCCCCAGGAGCTGACCGGCTCTTAAAATCCGAAACGACTTGCTGTGGCAGACTGTGCAGTCAGGCTGCCCCGTCTCCACGTGGGTGGAATGGCGCAGAATGACCTTCCCCGGACTGGATTCTCCCTGGGCGAACACAATGTCCGGTGCCATCTGGTAATAGCTCATGGCGTTCATGATGTCGACCTTGCGATTAACGGCCGCCACCCCCTGCAGCGAAGCGAGACGCCGCGGTACTGGAGCCCGCCGTAACCGAGTACGACTGAACCGATCATCACCGTCGCCCCCAGGATCAGCACTCTGCCCGAGCCAGCCATCAGCGGCTCTGGGATCAAGCTGGGAATCGCCTCGGCCGGGACATCCTGGGAGGCCTCGCCGGATTTCTGCTCTGAAGGAAAGACCGGCAAGAACTTTACTGCCAGCCCGAAAAAGAGAAAACCCAATGCCACAATCATGACGGTGACGGACAGTTCCGTCCAACTTGGAAAATAACTCCTCCCCGCGGACGCTTCCAGACCCGTAATACTGACGTTGACTCGGTTCATGATAAAACCCAGCACCGCCATCACAGAAGCTACAAACAAACCGACCTGGCTGTGCCGAACCCTGGAGGAAAGGAGCATTGCGATCGGCCCGATCACTCCCAGCAGAATCTCGGCCAGAAACATGCGACTCTCATAGGAGGGCTGAAAGATATAGCTCAGAGCATTTCTTCCCGCCAGATCCTGCAACCTCAATACCAGGTAAACAGAAAGCGTCACCAGCAGCACTTTGCCCAAGTCTGCCAGGAGGTCCAACTCCAGTCTCTTCCGAAAGGCCCGGAAGCTCAGGAAAGATTCGAAAATCGTCATGGCACATCCCAACCCCATCGCCGAGATGAAGAAAAAAACCGGGAGCAGGGGCGAATACCAGAGGGGATGGAGCTTGGATGGAACGATTAAGAAGAGCGAGCCCAGGGAGGACTGATGAAGCATGGAAAGTATTACCCCAACGATCACCAGGGGGAAGCGTGATGGCATGAATCACCTTCAGCGGGGTCGCCAGCTTCAGCCGCTCAAAAAGCATGGGGATGAATTCGAGGAAAAGCACCGTAGTGTAAAACATGACACACCAGGCCATCTCGAACATCACGGAGTGGGGGTTCCACATTACCAGGGGGTGCCAGATACGATGCGGTTGGCCCAGGTCAAACAAAAGACTCACGATGACCATCAGGTACCCCAAAAAGGCGGTCAAAATGGTAGGGCGGATAATGGGACGAAATCGTTCAATGTTGAATATGTAGACCACCGCGCTCAGGGTGAATCCACCCGCCGCCAGCGCCACCCCGCACAACACATCGAAACCGATCCAAAGCCCCCAGGGGAATTCGTCACTCAGGGCTGTGCTAACTCCCAATCCACCGGAAAAGCGCAGGACAGTGCTGTAAATCCCTCCCAAGAACACCAGCAACAAGACCGTCCGCCAGAAAGTGAAGACGGGAATGTTTCGAATCTTCAATTAATCCTCCACCAACTGGTCTTAACGACCGTGAAGGTCTTGTCCGACAGTTCGTCATCGAGGAGATTCTCAACAGTCCTTGGAAGCCGGTTCCGTTCCTTGCAGGCCTCATAGCAGGCTCCGCAACCAATGCAGCGAGTGGAGTCGAAAAGTATCCCTATTTTTGTTGATTCATGGAATTAGAGAGCTCTGTCGCCAAACTGGGCTTTTTGCCCTTCAGTTGAAAAATGCAATTGTTCTTCCAAAATCTACTCCAAGACATACTGTTGCAAAATTCAATATTAACTGTTTATTTTTCAACAGATGCGTCGGTGGGGTTAAGAGGGGGCGGGGAATCGGGTAACGACAACATGCCAAGATTCCCCCTCAAGTTGGGTGAAAGCACCAGTTGTGTGGTTTTCTTCACACCATACCAGGTTTAGGATACCTTTGTTTCTTTCTCCTTGAGGAATCTTTGGTTGAATTGTCCCCAAGTTTCATCGTCCAGCATCTCCAGCAGTCCGACGGATAGTTCACCACCATCCTGCAGGACGTGACCCAGAGCCATATGCTCGGCAGGGCGAGCCACGATAAAGGAAAGGAATCGCTGAACTTCCCGACCCAGCCATTCCCTAGCTTCCTCAGCGATGCTGAGTCCCTTGAGATCCCTGGCCAGGTTGCTAGGATTCAAGGCACAAACCCATCCCTGGCTGAAGGGTTTGACCTTCAACGGTTCGGTGTTCCCGGCCAGCACCTCATTGACCGATTGGACTACCGCATCGACAGGAGATGAAAACTCTGCCAGTCGCTTCCCTTGCCGGACGGCAAAGAGCCTATCTCCTCGCCGCACCTCAGTCCCGACCTGGGGAAGCTCCACTGCATCAATCCGACCAATCACCCGTTGCGCAAAGTCGTCCATGCCCACCCGGGCGGTACCGGAGGCATCCACACTCAGCCAGGTATGCCCAGGAGCTACGAAGACTCCCTGCGGCAGATCGAGGTTCTCAAAAACATAGCGGGGAGTTGCGCTCTTGCCGACCTGGCCTCTGTCGGGCTCTGCGGCCCTGGCCTGGCGAACCTTCGATCTTTGGATTAAGGCATCAGCAACAACGAACCCGACGATAGTCAAAACAATTAAGATGGCTACCATGACTTTTCTTCCTTTCTGAACGTATTTAACAGTTTCGAAAATCATGCCTGGCCCGGCTCAACCTGGGGAAGGCACACCCAGAAACGCACCAATGATCCGGCGATGTTGAGCAGGACTCATGATTCTCGCTAGATCCTCGATTTCCATTCCCCCGTTCTGCAGCGTGACACCCACCTGGGGTCTGGAGGCTTCCATGAGCTGAGACACCATCTGTTTCAAACCGCTAATCTCCTCGGGCAGCCAAGCTTTCGCCTGATCCCCGTAGTAAAGCGGCTTCAAATCCTCTTCCAGGCTCTTCGGCTGGATCACCATTAGCCAACCAAGGCCGTACGGATCCTGGTTGACCAAGGAGGGATGCTGCTCCAACCGGTCGTTGACTTGTTCGACAACCCCGGGAAAGGGGACAAAAAGAGACACCTCTCCCGACTGATAGGCCAGCCGCAAGCTAGGGTCATCAACACCTGTCTTGGTGGAACATTTTGGAAGCTTCACGGAGTAGACCCGGCCTAAGAGCTTCTGACCAAAGTCATCCAGCCCTATTCTCATTTTTCCTGAGGATTCTACTCTCGCCCAATAGTGGTTCCGATGATAGAAGATTCCAAGGTCCAATCGAAACCCCTCCACGCTTCCGAGCAACGAGCCTTCTAGCGAGGACTCTGCTCGGGAGGACGTCCCCTCGACCTCATGAAGCGGAACCTTCCCCATGGGACGAGAGATCGTCTTGGCTTTGTGTTGGTGCAACGCACCATCCAGCGGACACCTCTCACAGTCATATCCCCGATCACACAGCTTGTAGGCAATGTTTCCAGATATCATCCATATGCACTTCATGAATTCAGTCGAGGAACATTCATCCGGGGGAATCCTGCCTTTTCGGGCTGACATGCTAATTTTCTCCTCATCAGCAATTTCCAATGTTCAATAAGCAAGTGGGAGCCCTTCTCCAAGAAATTTCTCTGAATATAGTCCAAGATGTTGAATTTAAAGATGATAAATATATATCTTGATTTCAATGAAATCCGCTTCTAAGGGAAATAATGTCGTATATCTCAACAGCAACCTATTCTGCAGAGTTTCGAAATACCACGAATCCCAACTGGGGCATGCCTCTAGCGGTATGTTGAAATTATCACTGGTTGAATTTGAAGAAATCTACAGAATTGCGATGGAGACTGGAGGATCACCGATCCCGTGTGAGGATATATTCGGGGATGGAGCTGAGTGCGTCTCGATATAAGGAGGAAGGAAAGGTTTCTAAGGCTCGCTGGGCGGTCTTCGCATACTGGCTGGCCCGCGTGCGGGTCCTCGATAGGGTACCATATTTCTCGATGATGGCCATGATATCCTGCCGCGACACACTATGGAATTGCTTGTCTTTCAGCACCTGACGGATTTTCTGGGCCTCCAGAGGGTCACAGGCCTTGAGGGCATAGAGCAGTGGCAATGTGACCTTGCCCTCCATCAAATCGCTGAGGACAGGTTTCCCAAGAATCTGCTTTGAGGAACTAAAATCGAGGACATCATCTATCAATTGGAAGGCCATTCCCAGGTTCATCCCATAATCAGCCAGGGCTTCCTCTTGTGCCGGGCTGGCCTTGCCCAGAGCAGCTCCGATGCGGGCGCATCCGGAAAACAGGCAAGCCGTTTTCCTCTGGGAAATCTCCAGCAAATCGTCTTCGGCAACTTCCTCACTCCCGTTGAACGCCAGTTGAATGAGCTCACCTTCGACCATTTTCTGGGTCAGTTCGATGAGGATGTCGAGGACATGAAAATTACGTTGGCGCAGGGCAATCACGAAAGACTGCATGTACATCCAATCGCCAACCAGGACGGTCACCTGGTTCCCCCATTTGTGATTGAC
This sequence comes from Terriglobia bacterium, assembly GCA_041484625.1. Lineage (GTDB taxonomy): Bacteria > Acidobacteriota > Terriglobia > Versatilivoradales > Versatilivoraceae > JBGPHY01. Next base: position 4,577 of record JBGPHY010000097.1, read on the forward strand.
ACTAGAACGTCCTCGCCTGGTGTCGGCACGATCAATAATGTCGTCATGCACCAGCGTCGCGGTGTGGATGAACTCCACGACGGCGGCCAACTGGATGGCCATTGGGTCGACCGGTCCGCACAACTTGGCGCACAGCAGGAGAAGGCTGGGGCGAATCCGCTTACCGCCGCCCTCCTGCAGGTACTTTCCAATGTCCGAGATGGTCTGGACAGAGGATTCGCTCTGACGGGCAAATTCCTTTTCGACCTCCCGGAGTTCGCCCTGGATCAGCCTGAAGATCTGTTGAGGGTCCACTAAAGTCTTCATGAATTACAGACTGCGATAGTTGGTGAACTGCATGTCAAAATCAAACTCTCGGGACTTCAGCAACTTGATCACTTCCTGCAGGATGTCTCGTTCTTTACCACTCACCCTGACATAGTCCCCGTTAATGGAAACCTGGATCTTCAGCTTTGACTCCTTGATGATCTTCACGATCTCCCGGGCCTTCTCCGTGGGTATGCCGTTCTGCAAATCCACTTCCTGACGCACCGTGCTGTTGGCAGACGGAACCGGTTTCCCGTAATTCAGGCCCTTCAAGGGAACCCCGCGCTTGATCATTTTCTGTTGCAGAATATCATTCAAGCTTCTCAGCTTGAATTCGTCATCAGAAACCAGCACCATCCTTTCCTTGCCTTCAAGGAAAACCTGGCTCTTACTACCTTTAAAATCAAACCGGGTATGGACCTCTTTCATAGTCTGGTGGATCGCGTTGTCCACTTCCTGGAGTTCGATTTTCGATACTATGTCAAAGGAATTCTGTGACGCCATTGCAGTCGCTTCCCCCGACTTAAGAGTGTATCATAAGCCAATCCGGACTCTTTAGCGGATCCGACAAAATGGTTCCGACCAGGCTCAATTTTCCTGCCATCTCTTCCCAGAGGCCCGGGCCCGGCCCTTCCCAAATAGCCTCTCGTAGTTGATCGAGGTGATACGGCCCACCTCTTCGAAGCTTAGCCCCTTTAGCTCCGCCAGCACCCTGGCTGCTTCCAGAACGAAAGCCGGTTCGTTTCTCTTTCCACGATAGGGGACCGGGGCCAGATAAGGACAGTCGGTCTCAATCAGCAATCGATCAAGAGGAACTCCCCGGGCGATTTCCCGGAGCGGCTGAGCCTTGGGAAAGGTCAGGATACCGGAAAACGAAATCAAAAATCCCATGTCCAAACATTCCTCGGCCAGAGATCGTGTTCCTGTGAAGCAGTGCAGAACACCTCCCAATCCCGAACCGGCCCAATGTTCCCTCAGGATCCGTAAGGTCTCCTCTTCAGCCTCGCGGGTGTGGATAATCACGGGAAGGTGTTTCGCGCTGGCCTGAGAAAGTTGCCGGATGAAAACCTCCTCCTGGATCTCCTGCGGGGAATTGTGGTAATGAAAGTCGAGCCCGATTTCTCCCCACGCCACTACCTTGGGATGGTCAGACAAATGATTCAGGATCGTGAAGTCCGAAGTTGAAGCCAACTTTGCCTCGTGGGGATGGATGCCGATCGTTGCGTCGAGTTCCGGATACTGTTCTGCCAGGCAAATCGCCTGATCCAATGACCCGGGACCGTTCCTACCCCTTATTGCCAGGATCCGTTCGACCCGGGCAGTCCTGGCACGCTCGATCACTTGGGCCCGATCGGAGTCGAAATCGGCGGAATCCAGGTGGGCATGGGAATCGATGAACATCTGTCAGGCCAAACACGCTCACCCATCCGGCGAGAGTAGAGGTCAGTGATCGAACTTTGCTTTCTCGGCCGCCGGGTTCGGGCTCTTCCGGCTGCGAAGATACTCAACAAATATTGGCATTACAGAAAGGAAGACAATCAACAGGATCACTTTTTCCAGGTGATTCCGAACCAGGGGGATGTTGCCTAGGAAATAACCGGCTGAAACCATCGAGCATACCCAGAAAATCCCGCCGAAGACGTTATAGGTAGCAAAGCGCGGATAAGACATTTGGGCGACCCCTGCCACCATAGGAGCAAAAGTCCGGGCGAAAGGAACAAACCGCGCCAGGAAGATTGCCTTGCCGCCATGCCGCTCATAAAATTCCTTGGCATAGAGCAGATGCTTCCTCTTGAAGAGGAGACTATCCTCCTTCTTGTAAAGCGCTATCCCCGTTCGGTAACCAATGCCGAAACCCACCGCATCCCCCAGCACCGCCATCACGCTCAGCAAGGCCATCAGAAGGCCGGCATGGAAGAAACCCTGGGAGGCGACAAGGCCTGCAGTGAAAAGAAGAGAATCGCCGGGGAGAAAGAACCCCACGAAAAGCCCCGTCTCGGAAAAAACGATCAAGGACAGGATGACATAGCCGCCGGAGCGAACCAGTTCAATCAACTTGTCGGGATGATACAGACCCCTGAGAAACTCAATGACAGATTCCAAGACCCCTCGTTAGGCTCGAAGTTCAAGACCATCCATTGCAGGAAGTTTAGCCGGTGCCCGCCAAGTTGACGACTGCCAGTTACCCCCCGATGCCGGTTCATGGGCCGGGATTCGGAACTCTTCCTTGTATTCTACATCCTCACTTTAATTTGGCCCCGTTTGGAACTTCCTCCAGGAACCCGGCCAATATCGGCGTCCCTTCATCTCCGACAGAGGCTGCCAGGAGCATGCCATTGGACTCGTAACCCCGGAGTTTGCGAGGTTCCAGATTGGCCACGATGATGATCTTTCTGCCCACCAGAGATTCAGGAGAATAAGCCTTTGCAATCCCCGCCACAATTTGTCGGGTCTCACTCCCAAGATCAACCATAAGCCTGAGGAGCTTATCGGCGCCTTTCACCCTTTCTGCCGAGACCACTTGGGCCACCCGCAGGTCGATTTTGGCAAAGTCATCGATGGAAACCCGCCCCGCAACCGAGCCAGCAGTTCCCTTCTCCGCTTCAGCCGGTGGGACCTGGGGTGCTGGCGTAAGTGACGCTGTCTCGGATGTGGCGGAATGCTGAGCTGGACTGTAAGCCGCGGCCATTTCCGTCTCTTTCATGAAGATGCGATCCAGGACGATCTTCTTGTCGAGCCGGGGAAAGACCGGGCTGATTTCCCCTAGTTTTCCGCCCACCGGCAACCCGCCCCATTTCAGTTCGTCGATCCTCTGGGACTTCAGGTTTGATTGCAGCCCGAGTTGCTTCCAAATCAGTTTGCAGCTTGCCGGCAGGAAGGGGGCCAGCAGAACGGCAGCGATCCGGATGATTTCGGTCGAGGTGTACAAGATTGTCGCCAGCCTGTGCCTCTGGCTCACGTCCTCTGTCAGCGACCAGGGGGAATTATCATTAATGTACCGGTTGGTTTTGGCCAGCAGTTCCCAAACCGACTCCAGAGCCCGACTGAACGCGAGTTCCTCCATCTGCTTTTGGAACTCAATGATCACTGCCTGAACCGCCTGTTCCAGTTCCTTGTCTTGGGCCGTGCGTCCTTCAATGGCCGATGGGTAGGGAATCGTGTCATTGAAGTTTTTGGAGATCAGGGTCAACGTGCGCGACACCAGATTACCGTAGTCATTAGCCAGATCGCTGTTGACACGCTGAATAACGGCCTCGTAAGAGAAATTCCCATCCAGTCCCAGAGGTACTTCCCGCATCAGGAAGTAACGGACGGCATCGCTTCCGAAGTGCTCCAGCAAAACATTGGGATCTACTACGTTACCCCGGGATTTTGACATCTTGACTTCATCCTTCAGCCACCAGCCATGAGCAAATACTCTTTGGGGGATCTCGAGCCCGGCAGCCATGAGGAATGCCGGCCAGTACACGGTGTGGAAGCGAATGATATCCTTGCCAATCAGTTGGAGCTGGGCCGGCCAGTACTTCTGGAACTCGCGGCTGTTCTCCGGGTCACCAAACCCAATGCCGGTCAAGTATCCAACCAGGGCATCAAACCAGACGTAGATGACATGGCTATTGTCGATGGGGACAGGAATCCCCCATTTTACGGAGGTCCGACTGACTGAAAGGTCTTTCAACCCGCCGCTAACGAAACTGACCACCTCGTTCCTTCGAGAAACCGGCATGATGAAGTCAAGATGCTTTTCGTAGAAATCGAGAAGCCGTTGCTAGAAAGCGGAAAGCTTGAAAAAGTAGCTTTCCTCCGTGACCCTTTCCGTCGGTCGACCGCAGACCTCGCAGTTGGGGGGAGTTTCAGCCTCCGGTGCAAAAAGGTTGTCAGAAATACAATTCCAGCCGGAATATTCTCCTCTGTAAATGTAGCCGTTTTCGAAGACCCTTTTGAAAATCTCGGAGGCAGCAGCGTAATGTCGTTTCTCCGTAGTCCGGATGAAATGGCTGTACTCTATCCCATAGCGATTCCAAAGCTGACGAAATTCCTCGGCGTTTCGATCGGCCAGTTCCTGGGGAGAAATACCTTGGGCGAGAGCGGCTCTTTCGATGTTTTGGCCGTGTTCGTCCGTCCCTGTCAAAAACCGAACTTCGTAGCCTTGCATCTCCTTGTAACGGCTCAAACAATCCGCCACGATGGTGGTGTAGGCATGCCCCAAATGAGGCTTGGCGTTGATATAATACAGAGGAGTTGTGACATAAAAAGTCTTCATAGGCTTTCGACCCGACACACTGGGTGTAATCAGTTTACTCCCGAGAATAGATTAGACTTTTGGCATCCCGTGCCGATTCATGAATTGCTGCGTAACTCTGGCCTGAATCCATTTGACAGGTACCCCTTCTTTCATGGCCAACCTCCGGCAGTCGTCAAACTCAGGCGCGAAGTTTACGATCTTGCCATCCAACTTCGACAATTTGACCGAAACCGAACCCCCCTCTATCTCGATCTGTTCCACCTGGCGTTCCAAGACTCTGCGGCCAGCCTCGTAATACCGCACCCCGATGGTTGTAGTTTCTTCGAACAGCACTCTGGACAGAGTCTCCAGTAATTCGATTGGTGCTACTACCGAGAGCAGAGTCCCGGGGCGGTTCTTCTTCATTTGTACCGGGCAGGTATAGAAATCTACAGCACCCAGTTCCAGGATTTTCTCTTGCAGGGGGCCGAAGATCTGCGGGTTCATGTCGTCAATATTGGCCTCGATGACGATCACGGAATCCACAGGCCCCGTTAGCTTTCCCTGACTGGCCGGCTCGGCCAACTCGCCCAGAAAGACCCGCAACACGTTGGGCCGGTCGGGAAGGTCACGGGTCCCGGCCCCGTAGCCGATCCTCTGAATCTTCATTGGGGGGAAATCACCGAACTGTCGGCAGAGGGTGGACAAGATGGCTGCACCCGTGGGAGTGACCAACTCGCCTTCAGCCTCATTCGAATAAACGGGCACTGCTTGCAGAAGTTCGGCCGTGGCCGGGGCCGGGATAGGCAAGATCCCGTGCGATCCATGTACCAAGCCTTTGCCCAGGTTCAAGGGGGAGGCCAGCAACTGCGTAACGCCCAGCAGTTCAAGGCCGATACAGGCTCCCACGATATCAACGATGGCGTCCACTGCACCCACTTCATGAAAGTGCACCTTCTCGAGAGAGGTCCCATGAACTTTAGCTTCGGCCTCTCCCAGGCGGCTGAAAATCCGGGTGGCCTGTGCTTTCACAACGGGACTCAGTTCGCTCTCCTGGATGATCTTTTCAATGTCCAGGATGTTCCGGCGAACATGCTCATGGCCGGTCCGGACCTCCAGTTGAGTGGCGGAGATATTCCGCTTGACAGTTTTCTCCGCAGCCAGTGTGAAATTCCCGACCTTAAGTTTGGCCAGTTCCGATTTCAGCGTTGCGAAAGAAAGACCCAGATCCAGGAGGGCTCCCAGGATCATGTCGCCGCTGGCACCGGAAAAGCAGTCGAAGTAGATAGCTTTCGTCAATCGTGACTCACATTCTCTTCAAAGGAATTCCCTCGGAACCGGAGAGAGCAACTTCAACAGCAGGAGATCGTCTCTCCCGCGTCAGATCAATCCCCCGGCAGTCTCCCTTCGACCGCCCTTGCTCGGACACTGTTTTACACCTCCCGTAAGGAAGGATACCTCCGCCGACGGGCTGAGTCCACTAGCCGGTCAGGTACAGCAGGATCTCCGGCAGGATCTCGCCCGATTTCCCTATCAATAGTTCGTCGGCATAGTCGGCCGAAGAAGTCCGTTCAACATTGATCTCGACAACATAAGAGCCATTCTGTTTCGCCAACGAAGGTAGAAAAGCCGCCGGATAAACCTCAGCAGAGGTTCCCACGGTGAAAAACAGTTGAGCCTTCTCTGCTGCTGAGGCAGCCTGGTTATAAACCCTCTCGGGCAACACCTCCCCGAACCAAACCACACCCGGCCTCAGATTTCCACCGCAGGAACAGCGGGGAGGCAGGGGTTCATCCCGGGCGGCCTGGTCGATCAGGGTCAGACAGCATCGATTGCATCGGGTTTCCCAAATGTCCCCGTGCAGTTTGAGGATTTTCTGATTTCCTGCCCTGTCGTGCAACCCGTCCACATTCTGGGTGACGAGCGTAAACTCCCGAAAGTATCGTTCAAACTCGCAGATGGCCTCGTGGCCGGGGTTCGGGTTCGCCTCGAGAATCTTTGTTCGCCTCCAGTTGTACCATTCCCACACCTTCCGCGGATCGGCCAGGAAGGCCCGCGGAGTGGCGTAATCCTCGACTCGAAAGTCCTTCCAGATTCCTTGAGCCCCCCGGAACGTCGCGATTCCACTCTCGGCCGAAACGCCAGCGCCAGTGAAGACGACCACCCGTGTGGAGGGGCATAATAGAGATTTCAGCTTCTCCGACACCTGCAGAGCCATGCACTCCACCTACTCTGACAAGGAAGCTGGATGAGCAAAAGAAATAGATACTAATATCCCCACTCGAACTTTGTCAAGGAGGGAGGGTTTAAGGGTGGATGGACGACGGGGGGGGGAACTACAAAAACACAGATCGAGGCGACTTAATTCTGCAGGGCTTGGATAGGGAGGGAAGAAGGGGCGACCGGGTTCAGGCTGACTCCCTCGTCGTCGGGATCCTTTTCGGATTGACCAACCTTGCGGGCTCGTCAAGTTGCCGAACGTGAGGAGAACCATCTTCCGGGGCCAACGCGTCAAGGCCTCCTCCACTCCCTACCACTAATGGTTCGTTTTCTATAAGCCCTCCTTGCGAGACAATCGACTTCAAAGAGATTTTACGGAAAGACTTGGGCTTGCACCCGATATTATCTATAACTCTCTTCGGCCGGAAATGCAAAAGGTTTAGTGAGGTTTTCGTAACTGTTTGATGCGTGAAGAAATAGAGCCGCAAGAAAGCCATTCTTGTTGCCCTCGCTCTCGTCGTCGTACTCGGAAAGTCTTCTGCAGAGGACGAGCATCTGGGTGGCGCAGATATCGCGTTTTCTGCGATGTCTGCGGGCTAGATCGCAGACATGCCCAACAACGGCATGTCTGCCCCACCCCGGTGGTTCCTACCCGGCTCTTCCCGCTCGCTTCCGTTTGCGGAAGCACCGTTCGCAGATCCCGTATTCATGTAACATCGGAAGGGCGGCATCGCACAGCTTGCAGCGCATTCTTAAACCCCTCTGCTTCAAGCCAGCCTCGATGAACTGATTCAACCTTGCCCGCAGGTCATTGCATTGCTTGATCTCCGGGAACAGAACCTCGTCCCGGTAAGAGAGCCAGGCGTAGAGGGTCATGCATTTTACCAGCATTTCGGCCTGGTAAAGGTTATTGCTGTCCCGCGGATCGAGTCCGAGTACCCCCTCGGGGATGAAGGCATGGTTGGGCAATCCCCTCGACAGGGAGCGAAGATAAGTGACCCAGTAAGACATCACCAGGCCCTCCCCCGGATCGACCGGGGCGCAGGCCATCAGGTAGCGGGTGTCCAGATCCATTGGAAACTCATCCGCCATCCCCGCCAGGCTAATCATGTCATCGGTCACCCCTGGACGCAGGAGGTCGGAATCGAAGGTCATGTTCTTCTGGAATTCCTTCAAGACCAGGGCCAGACGACGGGTATTGAGAGCCTTGGCCAAGGCATCCACATAGGATGGGCTGGGCATGATGCCCAC
>JBGPHY010000098.1:0-12523 GCA_041484625.1 Terriglobia bacterium
CCAAACAGCACACTGGCCGTCTCGGGGATGAAGTTGATGTTGACGCAGGGCCAGGAATAGTTCTTTCCCATCAGGAAACGGTCAATGACTGCGCCAATGTTTGTCGTTGGTTGGAATGGACCATCCGTCCCCGGGAACAACAGGTAGAGCGCCGAATGAGCCGCCAGAAGCAGGAAGGCCGCCAGAGCCTGGAATCGAAACTTCAAGCGCATCAGGAAAAAACAGATGAAGTAAGTGAAAGCCACCTGGGTTAACACGTTGTGAAATTGAAGGTGCGCACGATTCAGCTCGATCGAAAGAACGATCTGGCTGATGACAAGAAGTTTGAGACAACGCCCGGCAACATGCTTCAGAACCTGGCTGAAATCTTCCCCCCTTTCGAAGCGGCGTCCCAGTGAGAAGGGCATGGCGACACCCACCATGAACAGGAATGCGGGCATGATGAGGTCATAGAAGACCGCTCCTCCCCACGGTTTGTGTTCAAACTGATGAGCGAAGAGTTGGTAAATCGGTTCTTTAGGCAGGTCAGCAAATCCGAACCCGCCCGAGACTAACAGGAGCATGATGAAGCCCCGGTAGGCATCCAGGGGAAGATTACGATGTGCTTCGGTTCCTAGCGCCGAATGATCCACGCTCGATTTCATCCGATGAGGACTTACCGCTGAATCTGTTAGTGTTCTTGCCATTGAATGCGACCTTTTGCCATGCGTTAGTGCATTGTCCTGGCCTTCTTGACCTGGCTCACGTCTGTGTTCGAGAAGCTTATATAGGGAAAACACTCGGGAATGTGCGAGTCCCACACACCGTGACGACTCCAGAACCAACCGCCTGAGTCGTCGGAGGGTGGCGGAGCTTTGTATTGGTTAAACCTTGAGAAGTCGATGCGCCATACGTCGCCGGACTTGGGCGGCAGCGCACGGCCATCACCCCTGGCCAGCCATTTCATGCCTTTCCAGGGGAAAGCCAACTCGACGGTCCAGCCGCCGTCCTTGTCCCGGCTGTTGTTGAGCGTGCCATCCACATGCACCGCCGTCTTCAGGCCCGGAAAATCCCAGGCCCACGAGCCCAGGCGTCCCCCCCGCGGATGGGTGGTGAATGCGACACCATTGAATGGGCGGACTTTGGGATTGGAGCGGCTGAACTCCGGAACAGCGGAATAGCCGCCTTTTTCGTAGGCATCCTCCCAGATGAAGAATACTTCGTAGAGGGTGTTCAGCGCGTTGATTTCCAGTTCGTAATAGATGTCCTTGCCTGCAATGAACACCTCCACGTCGTTGTTCGTGTAAATAAGCGAGTCCCGCTCTTTCAAACTGGCTGCTACATCAGGCTCTTCCACCCAGAAGCCTGCGTAGAGAAACTGTTCGTCCCACAATACCGCCGCTCGCGTGTCATAGAGCGTCGGCTTTCCGGTGATGATGTCGACGAAACGGAGCGAACGCGGGACGGCCTGCCAGCATTCCTCAGCGAGCTTCCCATCTAGCCGAATCGGCTGGTGCACGCGGTAGGCGGTGTAGTGGGGGATTTCCTCCTCCTTGCAGGGAAACTTCGATTTCACTTCTGGGCCGCAGGCCCGGACCGGGATGCATTTAAGAACAACCACTGAAAGTAACAATAGCATTAGCCCGACGGCTTTACCTGCCATGCCACGCAGCGATGCCAAGCCGGTTCGGCAATGTCTGGTGTCAGGGCCCACCCTGACGGGCGAAAGGAGGGCTGATTTCATCGACGTTTCCTTCTGAGAGGTAATGGGCTGAACGACGCGATCTGCACATATCTCGGTCGCCAGCGGAAGTCTACCCCTCAAACACACCACAGGCAAGACCTGTGTGGAATGATCTCAAGATTGCCGGAAATCGGGCAGACAGGTGCGCCGCGTGGGTGGCCCCCTACATTCTCGCTGTGGACCTTTGACTTTTCACTTGCGTTGTGGACCCCTTTGTAATTCCATTGGGGGCTTTACAGCGTGCCGGGACGGCGTGAGTGGGCCATGGAAGAAGAAGGCATCCCGGCGGCCGAAGAATGCGAGCAACTGGAACAAGCATAAAAGCCGCGCATGCCCGGCCTGAAGGGCCGAATTAATACAGCTCAGGGCAACGCCCTGGGTCAATAGGGTATCCAGTCGATTCAGCTCTGAAGGAGCGTGTTAACAGGGCATTGAGCCATAGTGTAAGGATCTGAAAGGAAAGGGCTGGATTAAGTAGAATAAGTGCGCCATATTCAAGAGGAGCTGGGACTAAAAAGCAAGGGAGAAACCCGTCATGTCCAAACTTGACCTGCATCGCCGTGAGTTTCTTGCCGGCCTCAGTGTGGCCTCCACTGCCGCTCTGGCTGGTGTCCGACCTGTGAACGCCACGGGTGAAAAGGGCCATGGAGGTCTGCACCTTTCATCCAACGAATACTCCTGGAAGGTCTTTTATGAGCGGGAGAACCGCGACTTCAAAGCCTCTCTCGAGACATCACTCGGGGATCTGGCCAAAAGCGGCCTTAATGGGTTGGAACCCGGGATTGAGAAAGCCGAAGAAATCGACCGGCTAGCCCCCCTGCTGAAGAGATTCAACCTGGAAATGCGGTCGGTCTATGTCAACAGCACTCTCCACGAACCTGATCAGGTTGAACCAAGCCTGGACCACATTCTTACGGTTGCCCGTAAGGCGAAGGTGCTGGGGACCCGTATCATCGTGACAAACCCGTCGCCGATTCAGTGGGGTGGAACTGAGAACAAGAATGACACTCAGCTCAAGTCCCAGGCGGCGGCCCTGAACCGGCTGGGAAAGGAACTGAGCGTATTGGGGCTGAAGCTGGCCTACCACAACCACGACGTGGAACTGCGCAATGCTGCTCGCGAGTTCCACCACATGATGCTCGGAACGGATCCAAAGCTGGTTTCTCTCTGCTTAGATGCACACTGGGTCTACAGAGGAGCCGGAAACTCTTCAATCGCCCTGTTCGATGTCGTGCAGCTTTATGGGTCACGTGTCATCGAAATCCATTTGCGTCAGTCGGTGAATAATGTATGGTCCGAGACTCTCGAACAGGGAGATATCGATTACCCGGCTCTGGCCGCAGCCCTCGAGAAGACGGGAGTCAAGCCCCATTTAGTCCTCGAAGTGGCAGTGGAGACCGGCACGCCGAAAACTCTCGGCCCGGTGGAGGCGCATCGGCGCAGTTCCGAATACGCCCGAAAGGTCTTTGCCGGGTTTGCATGACTTGTGGAGATTGGCCCCCTTTTCTTTAGGGGTGTTGCTCATTGCCGCGAGTTGACTCTCGAGGAGTGTTTGCTAAATGAAAATCCAAATCATACGGCAGCCGGTTGGTCAGAAAGAGGTTGGAGAGATGCTGGAGGAACTAGGGAACTACATCAAGCTGGCTGTCGATGTGAAGAGAGACATCCTGGCCGGAGGTGGTGAATACCATGCCGACTGCGAGGCAGCACTCTTGGAGGATGGCAGCCAACAGGAGGACATTTGGGGTGCCGATTGGTATCCCGAAAGCCGGACGGTAGCGTTTGGTGCGCTCATCAATATCCGCCCTAGACAAGGTAACCGGGGGATGGAGATTCAGAACCTAGAGTTACGAAAGAAAATCAAAGAGATTGTTCGCCGCCTGCTGGAGGAGGAACTGCAATGAGAGATCTCACCAGAATGCGTGAGCGGTATCTTGGGGATCCACGGCCTGTCCGATTGGGTAATTTGGCTTCCAACTTCTTGCGACTCAGCAACTGGCTGCGGAACCGACGCGGTGACGAAGCAGTAATTGAGCTTATGCGCGAGATTGCCTGGCTTTTAGAATGGAGCGGGGACCTTGCATTGGTGGAACTGGCCGATATGCAGCGGGAAGTTTGCCGCTGGCGTTTGGTCTGGCCCCTCGATGCTGCACGTTCTATCTTGGCCTTCCGAACACAGCAAATGTCAGCTCACCTCCTGGAACTCTCGGGGCTGTTGGATGAGGGGGAAATGTGAGAATAAATTCTTCCAGAAGATGCGCGATGGGGACAGGGTAGGTTTCCGCTCCGAATTGGATATCCCATTGCGGAAAGCGGCGAGTCAGAATCCTTGAATTCCCGCAGGTTCACGGCCTTTGCGCGCGTGGAAAAGCCCACGATGAATTCAAGGGCCTGCGGTACTCCACACGAATTCATCGTGGCTGCCACTTCTTTCATGCGGGCTCGAGCTCAGCTTATAGCTCCTTAATGTAAATATTCCGGAACTGCAGCAGACTGGGAGGACCGAGATACTTCTCGTCCTTAAATCCTCCATGATGCTGCAAGCCGATCGGCCCCTTTTCGGGAATACCAGGAAGCTCGGCATTATCGATGACCAGCCTGCCGTTCAGTATCACTGTCATTCGGCTGCCCTTGACGGTGATTTCAAAGGTATTCCATTCACCGATGTTCTTGTCGGCATTGACCTTGGGCACGGAGGCAGCCCGAACCGCAGGCGGCATCTTCGGATCCATCCGGTATCCATAAATCTCACCGGATCCCACGGGCCAGCACCAGATATTGGCCTGAGCCTTCGGATAACCACGAGGCAGAATCCCTGAGTCCGAATCGGGCAGATCGATACTGATGATCTTGCCGTTCTCATCCAGTTTGTCGTGACCATCGGGCATGACGATTCGCGCATCCTTGTTTCGGTAAGGAGTGGCCTTGATCCGCCAATCGACTTTCATGGTATAGTCGCGGTACTCCTTCTCTGTCCAAAGGTCCTTTCCTCCAGGAGCTTCACTTTGGGCATCATAATCGATAACGCCATGGATCACCTTCCAGTGGCCATTGTCCCCCTGGGGAATTTTCCAGCCGGCCAAGTCCTTTCCGTTAAACAAGGACACAAAGCCCGCAGGGGCCTGGGCCATCGCGTCAGCGATCAGAAGCCCCATTCCCAGGAAAATGGTACCCAACCAGAATGTCGATGGATGTTTCATATTGCCTCCCTCAAGTGAAAATGTGATTCCTGCGTGAGCGGCTTCCCGTTCAGCCGGGCTTAGGCTATGCTCCTGCTTTGAAAAGTGTCAACAATAAAAGAGGTTGAAGATCCGGGCAGGCAATCCTAAAGTAGAGGCCTTGCAAAAGGGTTCACAGGAAATCTATTGATCAGATTGGACATTGACTATGCTAAGGCAGATCGCAGTTGCAGTGGCGTGTGCCGCCTGGCTGGCTCCTGGCGGCTCTTCAGCAGCAACCATTGGACATCCCATCCAGAGACAGAACCTAGTGGACAACCCGGGGTTTGAGATACTGGATGCGCAAACTGGTCTACCTGCGGGTTGGCGCCGGGATTCTCCCAGGGACGAGATTGCTCCCAGGTTCGAGGCAGATGCTTCCACTGTCCACTCAGGAAAATACGCCGCCAAAATAACCGCCAAGGGCAGTCCTGGCACGTTCGGTTTCTGGACCACCTCAGTGAAGGGAATCCAGGGATCAGACTCGCCCGCTGACGAATCACCACCGGAAGCCCTGGCCGTCAACGGAACTGACTTTCTCGGTAAGAGATCCTACAGAGTCCGTTGCTTCTTCAAGGCTAAGGATATCGAGTCGGTCGAAAGGAATATATGGATCCGAATACGGTGGAATACTGAAAAGGGCAAGGAGGTCTTGGCTCAATACCTGCCTCGCTACCAGCAGGAATCAGGCTGGTACAAAGTGGAGGAAGTGCTGGTTGCTCCCTTGGTCGCCCGAAGCTTGACCCTGGAATTGGTGTTGCAGTGGACGGCCTCGGGAACCGTCTGGTGGGATGACATCAGCGTGGAGGAGGCTGAGTCTCCTGGGCCTCGCAGGCTTAAAGTGGCGACGGTTAGCTACGCGCCGCCCCCCCATTCGACCCCAGAACAAAACCGCCGGTTCTTCGCCGAGAAAGTCGAGGCTGCCGGAAAACTGGGAGTCGATTTGGTGTGCCTGGGGGAGGGAATCACGGTTGTTTCGACGGGCAAGAAATTCCAGGAGGTCGCCGAGTCCGTTCCTGGCCCGACCAGTCATTTGCTGGGTGATGTGGCGCGCCGTTACCATACCTATGTGGTGGCGGGAATTTACGAACGCGACGGGTCCCTGATCTATAACACGGCCCTGCTCATTGATCGGCAGGGAAATGTGGGGGGTAAGTACCGGAAGACTCATCTACCCGAGACTGAAATCAGCGGAGGCTTGACCCCTGGGGACAGCTATCCCGTCTTTCATACTGACTTCGGTACCATTGGAATCGAGATCTGTTACGACAATTTTTTCCCCGAGGTGGCCAGGAGTCTGGCGGTGCAGGGAGCAGAGTTGATTCTCCTCCCCATCTGGGGGGACATGCGGGGACAGGGATACGAATGGGATGTGGTGGCTCGCGCTCGCGCCATCGATAATGCGGTTTTTCTGATTGCTTCGATTTACAGCAACAAGCGAAGCCTCATCATTAGCCCCGACGGACACATCCTGGCCGATACCGGAGGAGAGAGCGGGCTGGTAATGACGGAAATTGATCTGGGTACCCGGACGTTCGACCGCGGGCTGTCTGTCCCCGGTTACGGCGAATGGAAGAGTCTTTACCCCAAGGAGAGACGAACTGAGACTTACCGAATGCTTGCGACAAAGCCCATGGAATAAAACCTAAACCTTTGTGGGTAGACGCACGATAAGGACGAGGAGTTGTCTTTTGTCTGAGCCTTACGGTACGCCCGTACGGAAATATCGGGGAAAAAGAAAGCCTCATGACTGGCCAACCTTGGAACCTTCTCGTCGTCGACGACGATGATGCCTTCCGGCGCATGCTTTCCTTACGCTTGAGCAGGGACGGATACACGGTTGTGGAGGCGTTCGATGGTAGACGGGCATTGGAACTTGCCGGACAGGCATCAGTGGATCTTGTTCTTCTGGACTTGAGTCTGCCGGACATGCACGGTTTTGAAGTGCTCCGGGCTCTTCGCAACGACAGTTCCATGACGCAGCTTCCCGTGATCGTACTCACAGGAAGCAGCGCAAGCGAGGTGGTGGTTGAAGCTCTGGAGTGTGGCGCCAACGACTACGTCAAGAAACCTCTTGATTTCCCCGTTCTCTTCGCCAGGATCAGGACCCACTTGCAGCTGAAAGAGGCCCAAACGGCACTGCAAAAGTCCCACGACGAACTGGAAATGAGAATTCGAGAGAGGACTGTCGAATTGGTGAAGGCCAAGGAGGACCTGGAGGCCTACCTGGTCGAGTGCAAGAGGACCGAAAAAGCGCTGCTGGTCAGCGAAGCCAAGAATCGAGCTATCCTTCACGCCATTCCAGATCTGTTTTTCATCATGAGCCGGGAGGGCGTTTTCCTGAGCCACGAAGGCGATGTGAACCGCCTGATGATGTCCCCAGAACAGTTCCTGGGTAAGAACGTCTCGGAAGTCATGCCTCCCCACTTAGCCGACATTGTCACTGAAAACCTTCGGCAAGCGTTCTTGACCGGCCAGGTCCAAACCTACGACTACCAACTGGAAATCGCCGGCCAGGCTGTTTACGAGGAGAGCCGGCTGCTGGCCATCAGTTCGAGCGAAGCTCTAGTAATCTGCAGGGACATCACCGACCGGAGGAGGGCCGAGGAAAATCTTCGTCTCACCGAGGCAAAACTATTGCAGGCCCAGAAGATGGAATCCATCGGCCGCCTGGCAGGAGGTATTGCTCACGATTTTAACAATCTGCTGACTGCCATCAACGGCTACGCGGATTTTGTCAAGATGAACCTGGCCCCCAACCATCCTCTGTACTCCAGCATCTCCCAGATCAAGAAAGCGGGAGAACGTGCGGCTTCGCTGACCCAACAATTGTTAGCCTTCAGCCGCAAGCAGGTGCTGCAACCTCGCGTCCTAGATCTCAATTCGCTGTTGAACAGCAACCTGAAACTCCTACGACGCGTCATCTCTGAAGATATCGAGCTGGCGACCCGCTTTGATCCAAAGCTCGACAGGGTTAAGGCAGACCACACTCAGATCGAGCAGGTCATCATGAATCTAGCCGTCAATGCCCGGAATGCGATGCCTCAGGAAGGCCGGTTGCTGCTGGAAACATCCAATACTGTGAACCATCAGAGTCGAAGCTGGAAATACCACCCAGAGGAGCCCGCACGGTTCATCCGGCTGGTCATCCGAGACAACGGCAGTGGGATGGATGTGGCCACCATGACCCACATCTTCGAGCCGTTCTTCACCACTAAGGAGCAGGGGAAAGGAACTGGGCTGGGGTTGTCTACGGTTTACGGCATCATCGAACAGAGCGGCGGGCACATTGAGGTGACCAGCCGAGTCGGTGAAGGCACCGAATTCATGATCTACCTGCCGAAGGCTAGCCAGGCTGACGGCGTACTGGAAGCTGTTTCGGGGGCGGATGACATCGCCCGAGGGATGGAAACCATCCTGATTGTGGAAGATGACCTGGCGGTACAAGACCTCGTGTGCCAGTTTCTCGGGCATCAGGGCTACAGAATCCTGCGAGCCACAGACTCCGAGGATGCCCTGCGAATCTGCAAGGAATACACGGACCCCATCCACCTGATGCTGACCGACGTGGTCATGCCGCGGATCAGCGGCCGCGAGCTCGCCACCCGCTGTTCCCGGATTCGATCAAACCTGCGCGTACTCTTCATGTCGGGATACACCGGAGACGCCATGGCCAACCACGGTGTGCTGGATCCCGGCTTGCAGTTCATCCCGAAGCCGTTCTCCCCGTCCGCGCTGGCCTGCAAGATTCGAGAGCTCCTCGACAGTCCTGCAAATCCATCACCATCAGCATCCTCCAACCCAGCCTCAGGTCACCCCCGACTTTCTCTCTGAAGTGCGTCTCGGATTGGTACTCCCGGCCCAGGATGGAGGTCATCAGGGGAAAATCGGTCGGAAACTCAGGTTGTTTGCACGGTATCTGTCATTTTTGGCCATTCAGTTCCAGGCGCCTTAATTCCGGGTTAGGGCAGCGAAGCACGGGTGCATGCCATCGAACCCCGTCGACCACCATGCCGGCATCCGGATGATCGTCCGGGCACTCGCATCTGATCCACCAGGATGGGATTTTCGGATGAGGCGCTGCCGTGTACGTGACGCCGAAAGTCGTACTCTTGCTTGCACCTTGACGATTCTCCGCTCGTGCTTTCGTGTCTCCTTGTTCGGGATTCAGCGACCCTCGAGTTAAGCCTCCCTGCGGCAGACTAAGGGTGTCCGTATCTCGGGGCATTCCATCGACATTGAATTGAGCTTTCCCGACAAGGTCAGCGGATTTTGACCGGTCGGCAGGTTTCGCAGTAAATGCCAGGATGTATGACCCATCAGCGTATTTCCTACAACTACAAAGCTGAACGAATGCCGCATTGGAACCGGATGCAAGGACCTCCTTCATGGCTCTCCTGCCACAATCGAGTGCCCGAATGAATTCGGGATTAATATCCGGAATCTCAGCCAGTCTCCAAATGTCCCCATCAAGGTTGACAATCCCCATTCCTTCAACGACAGCGGCGGCTGCAGTGGGACTCACCTTCTGTGCGTCGGAGATGACTTCTGCTGCAAACTGATGCGGAGGCTTACCAGTCGTAACCAGAAGTGCGTTCAACTTCTTCAGGTAAGTTCGGTCATCATTCTGCAGAGCTTGGCGCAACCTGCGCCAGAGTTCCTGTTGCTTTACGTTTGGGTTTGTCACCCCTACAGACTGTATCTCTGAATAGCGGAGTTCCAGATCTGCCATCATTCTCGTTAAGAACACGAGCTGAACGGCGCCAAGGCTTTCGTCAGCGATGGGTGATGTCCTCAGAGTCTTCTCGACCCCGGGCTTGCGCTCGATCCTCATTTCTAAGACCTGTTCCAGAAGACCCTCGTAGAGCTTGGCAGCCTTCAGGCACGACTCCCACCGGATGTCATTGCGGATGGAGCCGGAAGAATCCTTGATCGCCTGGCCTGTACTGTGTCCCCTAAGCAGTTCGTGAACCTTCGAAATCATTTGGAAAGTCTCACTCAAGGTCTTGTTCGTGATTCCCACCATCATCCTGGCATCGATCGTATCCATGTCCAGCGCAACCTGGCTCAAATCCGTCTGGAGCCTAAGAAGTTCTTCCGGGAGACCTCCATGATTGAGCATGGCAGTTGGGGGCTGGGGCAGATGAGATTGTTGAGCAGGTTGTTCTTGGCCCAGGCTCGGAAGAGGACCAAACAAAATGGAAATGAGGAAGAATGTTGAAAGGCGAACGTTCATTTTTAGCTCCCAAATCGGATCCATATACATATATATAACATGAATTCCCGGTTAGATCCCTAGGGGCGGTGGGATCACTCTGAGTTGGGGTCTCAGGAATGATAGACTTCGGAGACCAGGGCCCACTGAAAACAATCCTCCTGTGACCATGAGCAAACCAATGAATCAGCCTACCTAACCCAGAGGTTGCTGCTGTGTGAGGCAGTGAAGGGTTCCCAAACCCCAAACCAGATCGACACTGTGGATCCCCCTGACCTCGCGATCCGGGAAGAGCTGAGCCAACGTCGCCAGGGCTACGCGGTCGCTGGGGTCGTTAAAGGTGGGAACCAGCACTACTCGATTGCCAATGTAGAAATTGGCATAGCTGGCGGGTAGGCGTTGACCGCAGAAATAGAGCGGCTGGGGCATGGGCAATGGAATTACCTGAAGCAGCTTGCCATCCTGATCCGAGAATGTCTTGATTAATTCCAGGTTCTCCTGAAGCGGGATGTAATTGTCATCCTCCGGATTTTCCTCAACGGCTGTCACAACGGTTGTGGGTTTCACGAAGCGGGCCAGGTCATCCACATGGCCGTGTGTGTCGTCTCCGGCAATTCCTCGTTTCAGCCACAATACTTTCCGGATTCCCAGGTAGTCCCGAAAAACATCCTCGAGTTCTTCCCGGGGCATCCCTGGATTGCGTTGCTGCACGGTACTCAGCAGGCATTCCTCCGTGGTCATCAGGGTACCCTTTCCGTTTACATCGATACTGCCTCCCTCCAGGACTATAGGAGTTTTCCTGGTCCGGCCGGGCCGAGCAGCGCGGTTCGGCTCCCAGAGCCTCATTCCCAAGGCAGCCGCCACTTTGCGGGGAATCTGGTTGTCTCGTTTCCAGTTAGGATACTTGGCCCATCCATTAAATTTCCATTTCATGATGGCCACTTCCGGTCTCTTTAAATGCTCCAACTTGATGAAGATCGGCCCGAAGTCGCGGGTCCAGGCCCGGTCGGTGGGAAAACAGTACAAGTCCACTTGCTCGAGGTCGATTCCCGCACGCGAGAGCCGACGGCGTAGCCGCTCCGCCGATCGAGTATGGTTTACGAGAATACAGACCCTCTCTCCCTTGTGCAGATGCCGCACAATTTCCACATAGACCCAGGGAATCGACATGAATTTGCCCGGCCAGTCTTCCCGGTTGTGAGGCCAGGCAATCCAGGTGGCATGATGCGGTTCCCATTCGGCCGGCAGGCGAAAGCCAAGGCGGAGTTGGGTGGTAATCAAGCAGGATCCTCCGGTCAGATAAAATGAATCAACGGGTCAACTGGAGCGAAACAGGTAAAGTCCAAGGTCTATAGTCCGAAGTGAAGGAGTGGGAAGACCGAAACGGATGAGACCGTTTGATTCCGCCCACCCTGAGAAAATGGGCCATGGCATTAATCGATCAGTCGTCGCGTCAGGTCTGCATAGCTGTCAATCCGTCGGTCGCGCAGAAATGGCCAGTTTCGGCGGACCTCTTCGAGGTAGCCTAGATCACATTCAATCACTAATATCTCCTCCTGGTGGCCGGATGCCTCGGCGAGAACCACTCCGAAAGGATCGCAAACGAAGGAGCTGCCCCAAAACTCGATGCCCCGGCCGGAGAGTATCTCGTGCCCAACCCGGTTTACGGCTGCAACGTAGATTCCATTGGCAATGGCGTGACTGCGCTGGATAGTCTTCCAGGCATCGCGATGGCTGGCCCCATAGTGGTCCTTTTCTGCCGGATGCCATCCGATGGCGGTAGGATAGAACAGAATTCGGACTCCCTCGAGGGCCAACAGTCGTGCCGCTTCTGGAAACCACTGGTCCCAACACACGAGCACTCCCATTCTCCCGTAGCGGGTCTTGAAGCTTCGAAAGCCGAGGTCGCCGGGTGTAAAATAATATTTTTCATAGTAAAGCGGATCATCGGGGATATGCATCTTGCGGTAGGTCCCCAACAGACTCCCGTCGGTTTCGAAAACCACTGCCGTATTGTGATATAAGCCGGCATCGCGCCTTTCGAAAAGGGATGCGATCAGGACAACCGAGCAATCCCGGGCCACTGTTGCGAGCCTTGCGGTGGTAGGTCCCGGAATGGGTTCAGCCAGGTCAAAGTTGGAACTGTCTTCGGTCTGGCAGAAATACTGAGACCGGAAGAGTTCCTGCAGGCATACCACCTGGGCCCCTTGTGCTGCGGCTTGCCGGATAAAGCGGATGGCTTTGTCCAGATTTTCCTCCGGATGCGGACTGCAGGCCATTTGCACCAACCCGACGCGGATTTTTGAAATTTTGTTGGTCATTTCGCCGTTGGTGATTCCTTAGTGCGGACCGGTCGCGGCCAGCACC
>JBGPHY010000099.1:0-12371 GCA_041484625.1 Terriglobia bacterium
ATAGTATTCTCAAGGACAATGGATTTTTTTCGAAGCACACTGATTGTTCGCGCAGGCTTTCCTCCAGCTTCCAATGCGCAAAAAGTTGCGTCAGTGCTCAGTGCTGAAGTCATAGTCGATGAGCAGATCTTCCATCTTCTTCCACAGCTCGGAGACATCATTCACCATGATCACCAGGTTGTGGGATTTCCCGTCAATATCCATGACGAAGTTCCTCAGCTCCGCTTCCTTTTTGAAGCCGAGCTTGCGGAATGCTATTTGGGCGGGAATTTGGGTATCCATCATTTCCGCCCGGATTCTATCCACACCCCTTTGACTAGCCTGGGAAACGAGCTCATGCATCAATAGGGTTCCCAGACCCTTTTTTTGATATCCCCTGGCGACCACG
Source organism: Terriglobia bacterium (assembly GCA_041484625.1). Classification (GTDB taxonomy): domain Bacteria; phylum Acidobacteriota; class Terriglobia; order Versatilivoradales; family Versatilivoraceae; genus JBGPHY01. Next base: position 389 of record JBGPHY010000099.1, read on the forward strand.
CACCGGATTTCCGCCATATGTCGGTACCAGCCGTACTGGCTGATATGGAGCGTTGCGTCTCCGATGATGGCCGAATCTTTCGTAGCAACGATGGGAAACACCTTGTCATAGTCGAGCTGTGATGTCCATCTGTCGATCACTTCCTGCTTCGTGACGTCTTCCCGGAGGAAAAGGCGGTCATCGGCCGGCAGCGCTTGGAAGAATGAAAGTAAAGCGGGGCCATCGTCTTGCGCAAGGGGCCGAATCACAACACAGGTCCCATCTTTGATTTTCACTGTTTTCGGATAGTTTTCCATGAGGACCTCTCGAGGGTCCCGACAACTCCATGAGTCGTTGGATCATGGGGCTGCGTAACCCTGAACCAGTGAAACACCATACTCGTAACCGCGATCGAAAGCCTCCAAATTCAGATTCTCTGTTCCTTTCGGGACCGAGGTTTTCACCGCTTCTCGGACTGCGTTGCAGTGCAGGAGTCTGGTGACAGCGGTGAAAAAACCTACCATGACTATGTTTAAAACCATCTTTCGACCCAGTTCCTCTGCAAAGCGCGTGGCGGGGATGGCGAACAACTTCATGCCTGGTTTGAGCCCCTTGGGCTTGACGAGTTCTTCCTCGATGATCACGGTTGCGCCTTCGGTAGTTTCAGGCAGGAAATTGTTGCAGGCTTCTTGCGACATGACCAGTAGTATTTGTGGTTTCGTCACGTAGGGATACAGGATTCTATCTTCCGACACGATTACTTGGGCACTGCAGGCGCTTCCGCGCGCTTCGGGGCCGAAGCTCTGCGTGAGCGTTGCGAACTTGTTGTCGTAAATGCAGGCGGCTCTCCCGATGATCATCCCTGCCAGAATGACCCCCTGGCCGCCCAATCCTCCGAATTTTATCTCCGTTGTGCTCATGGGATCCCCTCGTATGGTTTGTAGGAAGATCCGAGTTTTTCCGCCATTTTGACGTTATACATCTCGAGGAAGGACGGCCTCTCACGGTCGACAAACTTTCCACAAATAATGTGTCCTTTGAAGTCCAGTCCGGCCTCTCTGGTATCGGCGCCGTTTTTTATTGTGCTGTTTTCCTTGTAAAACTTCATCATTTCAAGCCCGTCCCCCAGCCTGTTCCTCCGGCCGTAGAGTGTCGGACATGGGCTGATGATTTCAACGAAGCTGAACCCCGTTTTCTGGAGAGCTTCTATGATCGACTTGGTCACGTGCCTGATGTGGTACGTGGTCCAGCGGGCCACATAAACGGCCCCGGCAGATTCCGCGAGGTAAGGCAAGTTGAAAGGTTCCTCCCAATTGCCGTAGGGAGTAGTCGTAGCGGTCGCATCGATGGGAGTGGTCGGCGTCACCTGGCCTCCCGTCATTCCGTAAGTGAAATTGTTTACGCATATCACAGTGATGTCCATGTTTCTACGGGCCGCGTGGATGAAGTGATTGCCTCCAATTGCGATGAGATCGCCATCCCCGCTGTAAACGACAACCTTTAGCTTTGGATTCGCAAGTTTCAAGCCGGTGGCAAATGGAATGGGGCGGCCGTGCGTGGTGTGGAAGCTGTCGAGTCTCAAGTATCCTGCCACGCGCCCTGTGCATCCGATGCCCGAGACGACGCAGATCTGATCCAATGGAATCTGGCAACCCTCCAGGGCCCGTACAAAGCAGTTCACCGTTGTGCCCAGTCCACAGCCTGAACACCAGATGTGCGGCATGCGATCCATTCTCAGGTATGGTTCAGCCGGGTGGGTCTTGTTCACTTGGCGGCCTCCTTGATCTGCTCATAAATAACTTCGGGCCGATGCACGGTGCCTCCACCATGAGGGACAAGGTAAGTCTTGGCCTTTCCCTCAACCACTCGCTGCAACTCCAGGAACATCTGACCGTAGTTGAGCTCGGGCAGAACAAAGGCTTTGATGCGCTCGGCCAACTGGCGCACCCTGCGCTCGGGGAAGGGCCAGACCGTGATGAGCCTGAGGTGGCCGACCTTGATGCCCTGTGCTCTTGCCATGTGAATGGCTCGCAGCGCCACTCTCGAGGTGATGCCGTAGGAAACGACAACCACATCGGCCGCTTCAGTTTCTTCTTCCTCTATGCGGCTGATCTTGTCGGTATTTTTCCTGATTTTATCCACCAGTCTTCGCACCAGGTTTTCCTGGCAATCTGCATTCATCGCCGGGTAACCCCTCTGATCATGCGTCAGCCCCGTGACATGAAATCTGTATCCGCTTCCCGCCTTCACCATCTCTGGGATCATGTCGCCGTTGGCTAGATAAGGAAGGTACTCGCCCGGCATTTTCTCAGTGTAACGCCGTGGGGTCACCTCAATTTCTTCCGCCGGAGGGATAATGACTTTTTCCGTCATGTGCCCGACGCACTCATCCATCATGAACATCACGGGGACGCGGTATTGCTCAGCCAGGTTGAACGCGAGGATAATCAAATCAAAACATTCCTGGGGAGAGTTAGGCGAAATAGCGATGATCTCATAGTCCCCATGGCTTCCCCACCGGGCCTGCATCATATCTGCCTGTCCCGGCAGCGTAGGCAGCCCTGTCGAAGGCCCGCCTCGCTGGACGTCCACGAAAACTGCAGGCGTTTCAAGCATGGCAGCGAGGCCGATGTGCTCCATCATCAATGAAAATCCGGGGCCGGAGGTAACCGTCATGGCTTTTGCCCCGCTCCACACGGCTCCGAGGATAGCGATGGAGGAGGCGATTTCATCTTCCATTTGTATGAAGATGCCCCCGACAGATGGAAATCGGGCTGCGATTCTCTCCACCACCTCCGTGGACGGCGTTATGGGATACCCCGCAACAAACCGGCATCCTGCAGCCAGAGCTCCTTCGCAGCATGCGTGATCCCCATCCAGGAAGTGAGATCCGGTCAGGACCCCTTTTGAATCCGCTCTCATGCCAGGTCTCCGTTCAGGCAACGGCCTTGATCCGAATGCCGAAAATGGCGAAGTCCGGACAGTAAATCCCGCACAAGTCGCATCCCGAGCAGGCCTCGGGCTTTGCCGCGTATGGCGGGTGATATCCCTTGATATTGAATTCGTTGGAAAACTCGAGCACCTCCGTTGGACAAAACTCTATGCAAAAGCCGCAGCCTTTGCACCGTCCCGGGTCGATCACCACTAAGCCTCGAGGTTGGCTCGGTTTTCTAGTGTCTTCTCCCATCGATTCTCTCTTTCACTCCCATCTCTTCTTGAAGGTTTCCGATATCTCGTCAATGTACTCGTCAGTGCAGCAGATCTTCTTGGCCTTGGGGGAGGCGAGTTTTGCCAGGTCGCCGGTCATTATGCCCATCTCCACGGTCTCGATGGCCGAAGCCTCGAGAAGATCGGCGAAGTTCACAAGGTCCGGGATGCCGTCCAGCCGGCCCCTCTTTCTCAGGGCACCGGTCCAGGCGAAGATGAGCGCCATGGAGTTCGACGAGGTCTTTTCGCCCTTCATGTGCTTGGAGTAGTGCTTCTGAACGGTACCGTGGGCCGCCTCGTACTCCATGTACCCGCGAGGTGAAACGAGAACCGAGGTCATCATGGCCAGGGACCCGAACGACGAGGCCACCATGTCCGACATGACGTCGCCGTCGTAATTCTTGCATGCCCAGAGCATGCCGCCCTCGGATTTCATTATGCGGGCCACGGTATCGTCTATCAGAGTGTAGTTGAACTCAATGCCCGCTTGTGCGAATTTGTCCTTGTATTCCTCTTCGAAGGTGTCCCGGAATAGGGACCGGAAGGTCCCGTCGTAGGTTTTCGATATGGTGTCTTTGGTGCCGAACCAGAGGTCCATCTTCTGGTCAAGTGCATACTCCATGCAGGACTTGGCGAAGCTCTTGATCGAGGCGTCGGTGTTGTGAATGCCCTGGATGATGCCTGCCCCCGCGAACTCCTGGATGGTACCCCGGAACAGCTCCTCGCCACTCTTGTCGGTGTAGACCAATTCCGCCTTGCCGGCACCCGGCACGCGGAATTCGCAGTTCTTATAGACGTCGCCGTAGGCGTGCCTGCCGACGATTATCGGCTTAGTCCATATGGAAACGGCGGGTTTGATGTTTTTCACCAGGATGGGCTTTCTGAATACGGTGCCGTCCAGGATAGCTCTGATGGTTCCGTTCGGGCTTTTCCACTCCTGCTTCAGGTGGTACTCCTTCACCCGTTTTTTGTCCGGGGTGATAGTCGCGCACTTGACGCCCACGCCGTGCTTTTTGATCGCCTCGGCTGCCTGGATGGTTATTTTGTCCTCGCTTTCGTCGCGCTTCTTGAGGCCCAGGTCGTAGTATTCAACCTGGAGGTCCACGTAGGGAACAAGAAGCTTTTCCTTGACCATGGCCCACATTACGCGGGTCATCTCGTCTCCGTCCATCTCCACAAGTGGAGTCGTCATCTGTATCTTGCTCCGCATATTCTCATCTCCGTTCCGGTTCCGTTTCTTTTGTTCCGATGAAATCATGAATTGCACGGCTTGGCCTTCTGCCCCTTGGGCGACCATCCAGCCAGGATTATCTCATTCTGGCACTCGGTCAGGCTGTATAAAACCTCGTACTCCTTTTGCTTGGTCAGGTTTCTTATCACTATCGACTCGCCGTGCTCGAGCACGCGAAAATCGACCTTGTATTTTAGGACAGCGCTGTCCGATCCTTCAGATCTTGCATTCCTCGATGGTCTTTTTCACGCCGGCGATGGTTTTTGAGAGCATGACCTTTTCCTCGTCGGTCAGCTTGATCTCGTAGATCTTTTCGACGCCCTTGGCACTGATCATTACGGGCACGCCGATAAAGAGGCCATCGACGCCATACTCGCCCTCACAGAGCGCCGCGCAGGCAAGGATACGCCGTTTGTCCTTGAGGTAGGACTCTGCCATAGTAATTGCGCTCCAAGCCGGGCTGAAAAAGGCTGAACCTTTGCCAAAGAGCTTCACGATCTCGGTGCCGGCTTCGCGGGTCCGGGTGACGAGCTTGTCGATCTGCTCTTTCGCGGCGATCTCACCCAGGGGCACCCCGCCGACCGTGGTCAATCGCGGGAGCGGCACCATGTCGGGACCGTGGCCGCCCAGGACCGTCCCTGCTACATCCGCTACCGAGACGCCCAATTCCATGGCGATGAACGCGCGCCAGCGCGCTGTGTCCAGAGTGCCGGCCATACCGACAACCTGCTGTTTAGGGAAGCCGGTGACTTTGTGGAAAACATAGACCATTGCGTCCAGCGGATTGGTAACGACGATGCAGAAGGCGTTTGGGGCATACTGCTTCACGCCATGGGCCACCTCGGTGATGCTCTTGATGTTGACGCTGAGCAGATCTTCACGGGTCATGCCAACCTCACGAGGTTTTCCCGCGGTGACGATCACCACGTCGGCACCTTCGATGTCCTGGTAGTTGGATGTGCCGATGATGTTGGCATCGTAGTTGCCGTGAGGAGCCATTTCCATCAGGTCAAGGGCTTTGCCTTTGATCGAATTTTCAACGGCTGGAATGTCCAGGATGACGATGTTCCCCAATTCTTTCTGGGAGGCGAGCATGGACAGGATTTGGCCGATCTGGCCACCACCGATAAGCGCGATTTTCTTTCGCATGAAAGGATCTCCTCTCTTTTGAGTTTACCTATCAGACTCCTACATACTATTCCCGCTTTCCTTGAAGCTGGAATTGTTGAGCCGATCCGTGATGCTGGAGGACCTCCGCCTCCAGTCTGACGAACCGGCTTGACCTATTAGCAGAAACGCCCGGGTTGCCTCGGGCGCTGGCAGATGCAGCTGTAAGCTCTGACTCAGTCGGCAGTTCCTCAGCCTTGACAGTCTGCGCAGCCGCGTTCGGCCACGGATTCTTGGCTTTGCCTTGCTTCTCCAAAATCGGAGGAACTGCCAGGAACAGCAGATTGACAAACTTGAACAGCGGATTATCAGGCATATGCTTGAGGCAGAACTCACGCTGGGCCATGTAGCGCGGATCGGTCCTGCGTAATGCCGAGTGACCGTGCCCGGGAATCACCTAACCGGATTCCAGTGTGTCGCAGACGAATCTTTTCATCTCTTCTAGAGTGGGCGCCATCCCGCCCGTCTTCTCCCTCACAGAGTGGATCCAACGCAAAACCTCCTGGTGAGCCAGGCCGTGGAGCGGGCCGACAAGGCCGTTGATGCCGGCGAAGAAAGCATAGTAGCAATCGCAGAGGGCCGAGGCCACCCGGTAGCCGGTATGCGGAATCGTTGCCCGGCTCGTGGTCACAGTGGAGGATGAACTACATACGGGCTACGTCGTCGTAGCGATTGTCAAGGCCCATCTGCCAGGCAAAGTCACCACCGAAGTCGAGGTGTCGTTGGGCGGGATGTGAACGCCGGCCCTGTAATTCACACGGTGGATGTACGTTGTTCCTTCAATGAGGCGCACTTCAACCGTGGGCTCTGAGGCTCTCCATCGATGGTGGAGCACCTCAAAGCCAAGCTCGAGGCTACACGTCTATGTGGGCGAACCCCCGGCCGTTACAGTTGTTAACGTGATGCTTTGCCTCTCTTGCCTGGGCATCAGCTTGCGTTTGGAATGACCGAGATATACCTGACGCGGCCGCGCGATTTTCTGTTCCGGGTCTTGCAGCATCTCCCCCCACTGCGCAATCCAACCGGAAGTTCTAGGGATGGCAAAAAGAACCGGGAACATGTCCACGGGGAACCTCATGGCCTGATAGATAATCCCTGAGTAGAAGTCCACATTGGGATAGAGTTTTCTATTAATGAAGTATTCGTCTTCCAAGGCGATCCGTTCCAATTCCAGAGCAATATCTAACAACGGGTTTCTCCCGGTCACTTCGAAAACTCTTTCTGCCGTTCGTTTGATAATCCTGGCTCGGGGATCATAGTTCTTGTACACGCGATGGCCGAAGCCCATGAGGCGGACTTCCCCAGATTTGACGCGCTTGATATACTCCGGCACATTCTGCTTGGAACCAATTTCGCGGAGCATGCGCAAAACCTGTTCATTGGCCCCCCCGTGCAAGGGACCATACAGTGCTGCAGCAGCGCCGGCTACCGCGCAGAATGGATCGGTGTGAGAACTGCCGATGTTGCGCATCGCATTGGCGCTGCAGTTTTGCTCATGGTCTGCATGCAGGATGAACAGTACGTCCAGTGCCCTTTCCAGGACGGGATTCGGGAGGTACTTCCCCTGCATCATCTTGAACATCATATTCAAGAAATTGCCAGTATAACTGAGGTCGTTGTCTGGGTAGACATAGGGCATTCCAATACTGTGCCGGTAAGCGAAGGCGGCTATGGTAGGGATTTTCCCGATGAGTCGAGAGGTCTGAAGTCGTCGTGACTCAGGGTCCGACACATTCTTGGCCTCCGGGTACAACGTTGAGAGAGCAGCCACTGTGCTGATCAGCATCCCCATGGGATGGGCATCATGATGAAAACCATCCATGAATTTCTTGATGTTCTCGTGGACAAACGTGTGATGAGTGATATCCCATGTCCATTGGTTTAGCTCGGACTCAGTGGGCAATTCGCCATGAAGAATGAGATAGGCCACCTCAAGGTAACGAAACCTTTCTGCCAGTTCCTCAATGGGAAACCCGCGGTAGAGCAGGATTCCCTTTTCCCCGTCGATAAAGGTGATCCGGCTCTGGCACGAAGCGGTGTTCATGAAGGCCGGATCATAACTCATCAGCCCGAAATCGTCCTCCGAGACTTTGATCTGGCGGACATCCATGGCCCGCACGGTCCCATTCTCTATGGGCACCTCGTATTGCTTTCCAGTTCGGTTGTCGATGATCGACAAAGTGTTGGAATTCATGTTTTCTTCCTCCTATAGTTTAAAGGAGTTTCTCCCCTTCTCACGTCAATGTTCGGGGAAGCGGGAGAAATGAACCGACAGGCTGCTGAGGTGTTCTTGATCCTGCCTCAAGGGAAAAGGTAGCCGAAGACCCGGTAATCCCAGTGCTGGCATTTCCCGCATATTGGAAGGAACTTGGTAAAACGGCTGGCCCGACTCGAAACCAGCAGATGCTGGATGAGGGAAACTGAGCCGGGTCACGACCTTTCATCCTCCCCATTTCAGAGAATTCGCGACCGTTGATGGCGCTCCCCCTTGCAGAGTCATATTCGCTCACTTTCAGTTAGCCTCTTGCCTCTTGTCGTCCTCCATCCTCGGCCTGACTGGCCCTATTCGAAACGCAAAGCAGGGTTCGAACTTCCGCAGCGACCTCGATGGCGACACGAGGGATCGCCCGTTCAACTGGATCGGTCATCTTCGTTCCGAAGGCGAAGGGATCGACGATCTTGACGGCGTAAACCCAAACCGAGTCCGGAACCGTCAGTCCCAGGCGTCGACCGAGCTCCAAGCCTTCAAGCAGCCCAATCTCGTGACTCATGCTTGCGTGCCTGGTGCGCGGACAGCATGCAAGGTCCAGGAGGTAACACGTTCCAGGCGTCCCTCTTTCCGTAAGGATCGCATCAATGATGACCGCGTTCTTATACCCGATGATTGTTTCCATCAACTCAACACCACCCACTGCCAGTTCGCAAAAATCCACATCCGGGGACGCAAGCATCTCGTGGACAAGACCAGCCACCCGTGGTCCCACCGCGTCGTCAGTGAGAAAAGTATTGCCAAGGCCAACAATGATGGACCGGCCATGCTGCTGAGTGATCTGTCCAACCGGTTCCATCGTCTCTTCTGGACAACATTTGGATCCGTGCCGGGACTGGCTCTTTCGTGTGCCAGAGGCAGTCATGGCCCATCCTTGCAGAGGACACGAATCAAATGCCCCTCATGATCGTGGATTCTCGCCCTCAAGGGCATCTGCCCCGGAAGAGTGTGGGTGGCGCATGCGTGGCAAGGGTCGTACGCACGGAATGCCATCTCTACCATGTTAAGGAGACCTTCATCGACCTCCCCATGCTTGATCGAAGCCCTGGCGGCCTTCTCCACGGACATGGCGATCGGAGCAGCATTGTGATTCGTTGCCACGATTAGGTTTACTATGGTCAGAAGGCCTTTTGGATCCGTCCAGTAATGGTGAATCAGAGTCCCCCTAGGGGCTTCGACGATGCCGACACCTTCCTGTGGAGTCGCAGTAGGGCGAGTCCGAATCTCACGGCCTGTGATCTCAGAATCCATCAGAAGCTCCCTCATCCTTTCCGCCGCCTGGAGAGCTTCCACCAATCGTGCCCAGTGAAAAGCGAGGGTCTGGTGCGCCGGCTTGCCGCCGAGGGTTGCGTACATCCGGTCGTGCTCTGCCTGCGCTAGCGGCGTCGCCATCCCTTCGCAGACGTTCAGGCGCGCTAGCGGCGCAACGCGGTAGACACCGCTGGATGGTCCGTCGACGAATCCCGCCCAACCGACCCTCTTCAGATAAGGGAAGGTGATGTAGCTCCACGGCTCAACGTGCTCGGCGATATGCTCCCGATACTCCCACGGTGAGAACTTCTCCAATTCCTTCCCATTAGGATAGACTACACGGACATCCCCGTCATAGAAGTTGACCCGTCCTTTCTTGTCCACAAGGCCCATGTAGTAAGTCTTGTGCTCGTAAGCTTCGTCGAAGATAAGGTCCAAAAGCTTATCATTTTGAAGAACGATAGAATCGAATACCGTCAACGAAAACTGGGCGAACTCCACAGCGCGCTCTGCAATCTTGAGATACTCAGCCCTTTCCTCTTCGGTCATTCCCTTCGAAACGCCACCCGGAAGTCCGAAAACGGGATGAATCACTTTACCCATCATCGTTTCGAGCATCTGGCGGACGTCCTTGCGGATCTGAATGAGCTTGCGGGCCACCTCCAACCCCACTTTACCGATGACACCCAGGATATTCCGCTCCGCCTTGGGTGCGACGGGGCCGACCACGAAATCGGGACCGCCGAGATAATAGAAATGAAGGAGATGGTCCTCGAACATGAAGCTGTTGTAGGCTAGCTCGCGGAGCTTCTTCGCGGTAGGCGGAGGTTCGACCTTCCATAAATCATCCAGCGCCTTGACTGAGGCCATGTGATGGGCAGTGGGACAGACGCCGCAGATGCGCGGGGTGATTGTCGCCATCTCCTCAGCCGGTTTCCCCAGACAGAACGTCTCAAAGCCTCGCAGCTCAGGCACCTGGAAGAATGCCCGTTCCACATCCCCCGCGGCGTCCAGGAAGATCTCAATCTTTCCGTGACCCTCCAATCTTGTAATCGGATTAATGGTGATCCGTTGGGTCATCACGAAACCTCCTTGTTGCAAGACCTTCGTTGCAAGAGTGAGGAAGGCAAACTGAAACGGTACAGAGTCCCCAGAGGATCCGCGAGCGAGTCGGCAAACGAGCGGGCCTCTTCCACGGTTTTACCGCGCGAAACCGAACCGAGGGAGGAAAGGAACTTGGCCCCTTGGTCGAGAGTATCCGGGGTTGGGCCGAAACACCCTCGACAGGGCATGTTGCCGCGGATGCAACGTTCTCCGCATCCCCCCCGGGTGGCCGGTCCCATGCAGACGAACCCGTCCACCAGGAAGCACTTTTCCGGGTCCGGGGTGTCCGTCGCAAGCCTCCTGAAAGAATCGATCGTAAACGTTTCAGGCTTTGTCTCGTTGCGCGGGCAAGTTTCACAAAGCGATTTCTCAGAGGCAAGAACGGAACCTTTGGGAGGAAGGTTTCCTGACAGAATCGCTTGCACTGCCTTGGCGATAGAATCGGGAGGGGGGGCACAACCGGGCAGGTAATAATCCACATCGATTACCTGATCTAAGCAACACACGGTATTCCACATTTCCGGAAGCTCGAGGTTGTACTGGTCCACCCACGTCTGCGTCTGGGGCAACACATTTTTCGGATTAACCACCGTGGCGGAACGGACATACTTGTTCTGGAAGATCTGGTCGCGTGAGGTGCAGTTTGCCAGCCCCGGAATTCCTCCCAGGTGAGCGCACGCCCCGAAGGCCACGATGAGCTGGGATTTCTCCCGCAGCAGTTTCACCCACATCTCATGCTCAGAGCTGCGGACGGAGCCATTGATGAACGAGACTGTAATCTCACCGGGCCGAAAAGCCTGCACATCCTCCAGCTTGAAATCGAGGGCAACCGGCCAGAGAACGATCTCCACCGCTTGAACAACGTCGAGGATGGCCTCGGCGAGATCCACAACGGCCTCCTCGCATCCGCCGCAGGAGGCGCACCAGTAAAAGGCTGCCTTTGGTTTTGACATTCGTCCTCCTCGGATCAAGCCAGGGCTTCCCGGCGCTGCTTCCACTGGAGCGGTCCCAGCGCGCGCACCGTTTCGGTCAGATCTCGAACGACTTGCGCGAATCGCTCTCCTTCTGAGGCAGAGATCCATTCAAGACGGACCCGTTCTCGTTCGACTCCAAATTGGTCCAGCAGGTCTGTCAGCAATGGGTAGCGGCGCTGGGTCCGGTAGTTGCCTTCCGAATAATGGCAGTCCCCAGGATGACAACCCGCAATCAAGACACCGTCCGCGCCGTCAGCGAGCGCCTTGATAATAAAGGTCGGATCGACCCGGCCGGAACACATCACGCGGATCGCGGTGAGATTCGACGGATACTGGAGGCGGCTGGTTCCCGCCAGGTCCGCTCCGGTGTACGCACACCATCGACACAGGAATCCAATCAACTTGGGTTCAAATGGCTCGGTCGGCATGGTACTCCTTTCTCTCTAGACGACGAGGGCTCCCTCAATCTCTGCGAAAATCTGGGAATCCTCGAAGTTCTCTTGGTGGGCTGCACCGGATGGGCAACCGGCCACACATGTTCCACAGCCTTGGCAAAGCTCTCGAATCACTTCCGAAACCTTCCTCTCTTCATTGAAATCGATGGCGGCATATGGGCAGTTCCCGATGCAGAGTTTGCAGCCGGCGCAATGCTCTTCATCGATATAAGCGCGGATGGGCTCCAGGACAACCTTGCCCTTGTCGACCAAGGCGAGCGCACCGGCTGCCGCAGCGCCCCCCTGGGCCACCGAATCGGGGATGTCTTTCGGAGCCTGACAGGTTCCCGCCAGGAAGATCCCTTCC
>JBGPHY010000100.1:0-12367 GCA_041484625.1 Terriglobia bacterium
CGACTCGTGCACGACTTCCGGCGGACCGCAGTCAGGAACCTGGAACGGGCGGGGGTGTCACGTTCGGTGGCTATGAAAATGACCGGGCACAAGACCGAATCCATCTACCGGCGCTATGCCATCGTTTCAGAGGGCGACATGAAGGAAGCGGCAGCAAAGTTAAACGTGTTTTCGGGCGGGACGGTTACAGTTTCGGTTACAGTTGCACAGGAACGTGTGCAGTGTGTAAATTCTGGCAAGGCTGGAAGTTCTTCGGAATGAGTGCCCGGGACCGGAATCGAACCGGTACAGAGATTGCTCTCCGAAGGATTTTAAGTCCTTTGCGTCTACCAATTCCGCCACCCGGGCTCATTTAGCTAAGGCTATATCCAACAACCCTTCCCACGTATATCATCTACCCGATGAGCATGTCAACTTCTGCAGTCTGGCAACAAATCACGAGCCTTGATCGGAACAAAACAAATACTCGGTGGAAAGAAAGGAAAGAAACGAGAAGAAAGAACAAAAGGAAGAGAGTCCCCAGGTTGAACCTGGGGACTGCGGGTTGAGAGTTTAAGCCAGCAGAGTACCGGCGCGTTGCACTAAGGTCAGGTTGACCTGAGTAAGCGCGTTGATTACCTCAGCCCGACTGCACTTCATGTCGTCGGCGATCTCCTCTTCCGGCAGTCCACGGTAATGTTTGCAGATGAATATGCTGCGCTGCGGTTCAGGCAAATGGTCTAGCCAATCAAGAATCGACGCCGTCATCAATTCTCGTATTTCCGGTTGTCTCAGTTTGCTTTCCTCGATCATGGCGTCTTTACCTCCCTGGTCCAGAATGCCAATTCTTTCGGCTCTCGTCAGTCTCAACTATATAGACGAAATCTTTTCAGAAAAGTTGCACGTAAATGATTATTTTTCGGTCGGACCCAGCAGGAAGCAAGGACCGATCCAGAAGTCTATTGCATTCCACCGCCGCGGTGAAGACACGGAGGGGTCGAATGGGCGACCGCTGTTACCCCGCAGAGCCAAGCAACGTCCCGGAAGTCTCCCCGCCTCGCGGAGTGCGGTTTTTCCATTGAAACAACACTTTCATTACAGTTGTTCATAGGGACTCTCCAATGTACCTACTGTGCTCCCTCATGATACAACGGTTCATAACCACGGACAGGCCAGCTGTTTCAGCTATGCGTGGCGACATGAGTTGTTCTGGGTCGGTCTACTGGGTTGGGGCGTGGCGCAGAGGCGCGAACGAATTCTATTCTTATCCAGCCAGCGTCACTCCGCACTGTTCCTGCAAGATCTCTTTCAAAGCTTTGATGAATCGCTCGTTCTCCTTTTGCGTTCCGATGGTCAGACGGAATGCCGCCGGGAACCCGTTCCCTTTCATCGGGCGGACAATCACTCCTTTTCGCATCAGGGTTTGGAAGTCACTTAGGCAATCGCGACCTGTGTCCACCAGAATGAAATTCGTCACCGAAGGAACGAATCTCACTCCCATCTCCGTGAGTTGGGCAGTAAGGAACTCGTAGCCACTGCGGTTCTTCCGGATCGAGTTCTGAACGTGGTTCACATCGTCCAGGGCAGCCAATGCGGCCACCTGGGCAACGCTGGTCGTGTTGAAAGGAGAGCGGACCTTATTCAGACATTGGATCAAATCAGGATGAGCCAGACCGTAGCCGATCCTCAGACCTGCCAGCCCATAGATTTTGGAAAATGTCCGAAGCACCAGTACATGCCTCTTCTGCCTCACGTAGTCCAGGGAATGCGGGTACTGTGAATCCTGAACGTACTCAAAATAGGCCTCGTCCAGCACGACGACGATCCGGTCGGGAAGCCGTTGGAGAAACTGATCCATCTGGTGTGCCGTGAAAAACGTTCCGGTAGGGTTGTTCGGATTGGCCAGGTAAATGAGCTTTGTCCGGGAGCTGACCTTCTGCAGGATCGCCTCCAGATCGTAGGTCTCATTGGTCAAAGGAGCATACAAGATCCTGCTGTTCATCCCCTGGGCGGCCAGGCTAAACATCAGGAAGCTCTGGGCCGCAGTAACCACCTCGTCGCCGGGGCTCAGGAACGTGTGCGCAGCCAGTTCAATCAGTTCCGTCGATCCGCTGCCGATGATGATCTCTTCCATCAGGACATTCAAACGGCCGGCCAGCTTCTGCCTCAGATAGAAACCATCCCCAATAGGATAGCGGTGGACCTGGGGCAAGAACTGGCGCACCGCCTCCATGGCCAGCGGCGAGGGACCGAGGGGGTTCTCATTTGAAGCCAACTTGACAGCCGTGATTCCCAATTCCCGTTCCACCTCTTCAACGGGTTTGCCTGGGACATAAGGTTGGAGGCAGCGGATGTTCTCGGGAAGAAGGGAAAAGACGTTCATTCTCGATCTCGAATTGCCTGACTCCAACCCCTTCTTGGCCTCAACGGACAGCGGGGGAGGTCTTTCCCAATTTCTTGAACCGCCTGACTTCTTCGATCGTCAGGTTGCGGTATTCGGAAGGCCTCAGGTTGTCATCCCGAAGGAAACCGATCTGGATGCGCTTTAACTTTTGCACAGGGTGTCCAATTCGCTCAAACATCCGGCGGATCTGGTTGTTTCGGCCTTCAATCAGGGTTACCTGCAGCCAGGGGTTTTCTCCTGGTTTCACCGCTGCAATCCGACATTGAGCGGTTTGCCGGTTATCCAGCAATACTCCAGAGGCCAGTTCCTGCAACTCTCGCGGCGAAGGATTGCCTCTTACCTTTACGAGATAGGTCTTGGGACAATGTTCCCCGGCCGAGGCTACCCGGTTGGCGAACTCTCCGTCGTTGGTGAGCAGGATGAGCCCTTCGCTATGATAGTCAAGGCGACCCACCGGGTAGAGCCTTTGCCCTGTGCCCCGGATCAGATCCATTATTTTGGGTCGGCCTTCTGGATCCGAGACGGTGCAGATGTATCCGCCGGGTTTGTTTAGCAACAGGTAGCGCCGTTCCTGCTTCGTCCGAATTCGCCGTCCGTCGACTTTGACATGGTCTCTTTCAGCATCGACCTTGGTGCCCAATTGTGTGACGGTTTCCCCGTTGACCGTGACGCGTCCCGCCACGATGAGTTCTTCCGCCTTGCGTCGGGAGCAGACACCCGCTTGAGCAATGACTTTCTGAAGTCGCTCCATGTTTTGGTAAACCGCTATTTCCGACCGAATGGCCACACGGTTAATTTTCTCCCTTTCCAGCCGGGACTTCATCGAGGCCGGACTGTGCGGTCGATTGCACTTGACCAGTATCCAAACTCTCCGGAGAAAGGGCTGTGTCTCGCAGCTGATTCTCCACCAGATCGCCGGCAGCACTTCCGACACGCAAATTGTTCACCACCTCCCCCAATTCTTGTGGGCGAGGAATCGGCGACAGGGTGTCCTCCTCGACCCGACCGGTCCCCGCCGGGGACAGAGACTCACCCAAGATCCCGATTGAACCGGCCGTGTCAGGTTCGAGGGTTTCTTCCCTTGACAGGGCCTCAAAGGCTGGATCGAAAGGTTCACTCTCAACTCCCGGGGCATAAGAAAGATTTTCCGCTCCAAGACTGGCCTGGGCCAGTTCTTCAAATTCTTCCAGGCTGGGCAGTTCCCGGAGGTCCTTCAGACCGAATTGGAGCAGAAATTCTTTGGTGGTTTTATACAAGATAGGGCGGCCAATCACGGTTTTCCGCCCTGCGGTCGTCACCAGCTTCTTATCGATGAGTGTCTTCATCACCGCACCTGCATTGACGCCGCGGACATCCTGGATTTCCGGCAAGGTAATGGGTTGCTTGTAGGCGATCACTGCCAGAGTCTCCAAGGCGGCGAGAGAGAGCCGGGTGGGCGGCGTCAGGTGTTTCACATACTTCCGCACCCACTCATGGTACTCCGGCTTTGTGGCCATTTTGTAGCCGCCAGCGATTTCCTTGATCTCGATGCCACATTCGCTCGCAGCATAATGCGATGTAATCTGCAGGAGAACCATTCGGATCTGATCCCTATGCTCTTTGCCGAGCAGTTCAAGCAGCACGTTTTCGCTGATCGGCTCTTCCGCGAGGTAGATCAACACTTCAACAATAGGTCTCAGTTCCGCTTCAGTCATCAGGCTCTTGTCTTGCCGCGCGCGCGGTTCTGCGGTACAAGCAGGGGCGTCTTCTGCTCAATGCCCATCCACTGATCCATCTGAGTGAGCACCTGCTCGAAATTCTCCTGCCGCCTGGCGATAATCTCCCCGAAAGTTTTCCTCTGGATCAGGACGATGGCCTTGAAATAAACCATTTCCAGAATGGCAAGGAATGCCACAATCAAGTTTCGCCGGCTTCGAAACGCCAGGAAAATCTCATCCAGGCTGATGGCGCCGCTGGATTGCTCGAAGAGGCCTCTCAACCGATCAATCACCTGGGAAATAGGCATTTCGTCACGCTCGATCTCGTAGAGGATCTGGGCCTTGGCCCGTTCCAGAACGCGTTTAAAAGTCGAGATCAGGTCGAACATCGTGACTTGAAATTCGGGCTCTTCCGACGAATCTTCGAAAACTCGGATACCCGGAGCCGTCCAGGTGGAACTCTCGATGAGCTGCTTTTCATGAAGCATCTGCGCAGCGTTCTTGAACTTCTCGTGTTCCAGCAACCGCAGGACCAACTCTACCCTCGGATCTTCTGCCGACTCGGCGGACTGCAGGGGGTCCGGAGGAAGCAGCATCCTGGATTTAATTAGAATCAGGGTGGCTGCCATAAACAGGAACTCCCCCGCCAAGTCGATGTCCATCTCCTCCATCACTCTCAAGTAATTCAGGTACTGCTCGGTAATCCTGGCGATGGGGATGTCGTAAACATCAATCTGCTGCTTGCGTATCAAATCCAAGAGCAAGTCCAGCGGCCCATCATAAACCGGGAGATGAATTCTCAGTTGAGCATCCATAGGGGTCGAAACTAGTCCAGTTGGACTGCATGCCTGACAGCTGCCATCGTTTCCTGGGCTACTACACTTGCTTTGCGGTTCCCCTCCTCGATGATGCCGAGGATATCCTCCTGTCGCTTCTCATATTGCTTGCGGCGTTCCAACAAGGGGAAGATTTCTCTTAAGAGATTCTCCGACATCCACTTCTTGCAGTCGAGGCAGCCAATCCCAGCCGTCCGGCACCCGTGATTCACTTCGGCCAGGGTCTCAGGTGACGAGTAAATTCGATGATAATCGTACACCGGGCACAACTCGGGGTTGCCCGGATCGGAGCGGCGCTTCCTGGCTGGGTCGGTCATCATTTTCTTGATCTTTTCGGTAATGATTTCCGGAGCATCGGAAAGAGACAGGTCGTTTCCGTAGCTCTTGCTCATCTTCCTGCCGTCCGTCCCGGGCAACCGCGGGACCGGTGTCAGCAGGGCCTGAGGTTCAGGAAATACTGGACCATAATAAGAATTGAAGCGCCGGCCAATTTCGCGGGTGAGTTCGACATGCGGGACCTGGTCTTCGCCCACCGGGACAAAATCCGCCTTATACATCAAGATATCCGCCGCTTGAAGGACCGGGTAACCCAGGAAACCGTAGTTGCCGAGGTCTTTATCCGTAATATTCTCCCTCTGTTCTTTATAGGTCGGAACCCGCTCCAGCCAGCCGAGGGGTGTGATCATCGACAGGATGAGATGCAGTTCCGCATGTTCAGGAACACTGGACTGGACAAACATCACTGACTTACCCGGATCCAGGCCGGCAGCCAGCCAATCCACCATCATCTCAAGGCGGTTCTCTCTGATCCGGGAGGGGTCGGCGAAATCGGAAGTGAGCGCATGCCAATCCGCTATGAAATGGAAACAGTCATACTGCTCCTGCAACTTGACCCAATTGTCCAATGCGCCCACTACATGACCCAAGTGGAGCTTCCCGGTGGGGCGCATTCCACTCAGGACTCTTTTGCGTTGTGTTGTCTCCATGGACATAATCACAGTCCCTGCACTACTGAATTTGGATAATCTCCAGTTCGTCAGGCCCCGGTGGCGAACCCCTGCAAAGCCACGCCTCTCCCCTGACTTCAAATGACCACCAACAGAATCCTCCAGAACGGAGCGAGAACAAGGTTGAACAACCCGAGGTAAACACAGAGCAGGAGGATCATGAAACCGTAGGGCCGGAGTTGCTCGAAGGACCTCGCCATCCCATAAGGAAGATAATGGGGCAGAATCCAGCTACCGTCCAGGGGCGGGATAGGCATCAAGTTGAAAATGGCCAATGTCAAGTTAATCTGGGCTCCCTTGAGGCACATGTGATAGAGCGGTTCCAAACTGGTCCCGGCCAAGGTGCCACCGGCCAAGTAATATGCCTGGAACACTTTGACCAGCATGATGAACCCGGCCATGACCAGCAGGTTGCTGATTGGCCCGGCTGCGGAAATCCAAATATCTGCTTTGCGACGGTCTTTGACGTGGGCAGGGTTCCAGGGGACCGGTTTGGCCCACCCGAACATAAAGCCCCCCGTGAAAAAGCCAATGGCCGGGAAGATCAGCGTGCCCAGAATATCGATGTGGGGGAGCGGGTTCAGGGTCACCCTACCAAGATATCGTGCGGTGGGATCGCCGAAACGCTCCGCCACCCAGGCATGTGCAGCCTCATGGACGGTGAGGGAAAACAGGAAAACCACCATGTACAGGGCAAAAGACGCGATATCCGGCAAAATCGCTCACCTCAGAATGGAAATATCGCAGTGAGTATATGGCAACAAGGGAGTGGATGGATTCGGCCGGCGAATATCCCCAACTGGTTGGCCACAGCGGTTTAGACACTGCTTCTCAACTGCTGGAGCTTAGCATAGATGCCCGCAAAACTCCAGGGAGTCTCTCATCTCCGGCTACCTTGTGGAAAGGGAAGTTCCAATAGTATAATTAGTTTTGGGACTATCTAATTGCGGATAGCTCAATAGCCCTGATGGCTTGATCCTGACGCCCGATATGAGTATTTTATTCCTGCGGCTCACGATTGCCCTGTATTCGGTCGGATTGGTTCACTCCTTTCTGACGATCATCACTCGGAAAAAGACACTCTTTCGGGTGTCGATGCTGGGCATCTACTCCGGGTTTTGCACCCATGCCCTTTCCATCGTTTTTGCCTGGCGAGAGACTCAGCATCTGCCGGTGACGAATATCCATGAGGCTTTCTCCTTCTTTGCGTTTGTCATCGTTCTGGCTTTCCTGCTCACATACGCTCGCTACCGCCTGGAGTCCCTCAGTGTATTTGTCTTTCCGCTGGTCTTCATCCTGTCCTTAGCTGCCGCCCTGACCGCTTCGATTCCCTCTCCTCGACCGGAAGCTCTCCGTAGCTTCCTCTTTTATATTCATATCCCCGCTACATTCCTGGGGTACGCGGCTTTTTTCCTGGCCTTTGCCGCCGGCATCATGTATTTGATCCAGGAGAATGAACTGAAACGTAAACGGCCTAAGGCTTTCTATTATCGCCTACCCTCCCTGGAGATCTGCGATGATTTAGGCTACCGGTCCTTGAGCATAGGTTTTCCCCTGCTGACCATCGGGATTGTGGCAGGTTCGTTCTGGGCCAGTCGAGCCTGGGGAAGATTTTGGGGATGGGATCCCAAAATGGTCTGGTCTTTCATTACCTGGCTGATCTACGCCGTCCTCATTCATTACCGGCTCTCGGCGGGATTGAGGGGACGACGGGCGGCTTTGATGTCCATTGTGGGGTTTCTCTTTGTGTTGATTACCTTTGTCGGCACACGAATTCAAGGGACGGCCCATCCCTTTATCCGATAGCTGCAATGAATCTAATCTTGGTCGGTGCCAGTCATAAAACGACGCCCGTAGAAGTTCGCGAGAAACTCTTTTTCCCTGAAACAAGGCTGTCCGAGGCACTGCAGTCTCTCAGAAATCGTTATTCCTTTGAAGAAGGCTTGATTCTTTCCACCTGCAATAGGGTTGAAGTCGTGGCGGATGGCCTCCAGGTGGAAGAGGGGATTGAGCGGGCCCGGGAATTCTTATGTGACTTTCACCAACTCGATCCGCTCCGGATCCAAAGCCACCTCTACACCTACAAACAAAGCGACGTGGTCCGGCATCTTTTCCGGGTGGCGTCGAGCCTGGACTCGATGGTTCTGGGAGAACCTCAAATCCTGGGCCAGGTGAAGAACGCTTTCCACGCGGCTCAGGCGGCCGGGACAGTGGGACGGACGTTAAGCGGCCTGCTGAACAGAGCCTTTTCCGTGGCCAAGCGAGTCAGGAATGAAACAGGGATTGCCAGTTCGGCGGTGTCCATCAGCTATGCCGCTGTGGAACTGGCCCGAAAGATTTTTAACGATCTCGCAGGAAAGACGGTTCTTATTTTGGGTGCGGGCAAGATGAGTGAACTGGCGGCAAAACACCTGGCCTCCGGTGGAGTATCGACGGTCCTTGTCTGGAACCGCACGTACCAGCGGGCAGAGGAACTTGCCGGCGTATTCCATGGCGAAGCGATCCGACCGGAAGATCTCTTCCGGCATATTGAACGCGCAGATATTATTATCAGTTCCACCGGCTCCCCCACTTTCATCCTGAATCGTGCTGACGGAGAACGAATCATCCACTTGCGGAAAAATCGGCCTGTCTTTGTTATCGATATCGCCGTGCCCCGGGATGTCGATCCAGAAATCAATAAGGTCAGCAACATCTTTCTCTATGATATCGATGATCTGCGCAATGTAGTGGACGCCAATTTGAAGCAACGCCAGCGGGAGGCGATCTACGCCGAGGAGATCATCAAGGAAGAAGTGGCGTCGTTCATGAATCACATGAAGGTGCTGGATGTGGCCCCGACCATCGTGACACTGCGCCGCCACTGGGAAAGCGTCTTCCGGGAAGAGATGGAAAAGAACAAGAAACACCTGGGACCCCTTTCCACCGAGCAGCAATCCGCTCTCCAAAGCCTGGCCGGCAGTCTACTGAATAAAATGCTTCATGGCCCCATCGCAGAATTGAAACGATTGAGTCAGGATCCCAACAGGGCAGACGAAATTGAGTCCATCAAACGAATGCTGGGACTGAAAGAGTGAAAATGGCAGAAGCGAGGCTTGTAATCGGATCCCGCGGCAGCAAGCTGGCGTTACATCAGGCCAATTGGGTGAAGACCGGATTACAGAATCTGTTTCCATATCTGGATGTGGAGATTCGGATCATCAAGACTTCAGGTGATGTCCTCGCCGACGCCCCGTTGAACAAAATCGGAGGCAAGGGACTGTTCACCAAGGAAATCGAGGAAGCCTTGCTGGGCCATCGGGTTGATTTGGCGGTCCACAGCCTCAAGGATCTCCCCACAGTATTGCCGGAGGGGCTGGCCCTAGCCACCATCACCCGTCGAGAGGACGCACGCGACGCACTCCTCTCCACCCGCTACAGAAACCTGGACGAACTTCCAGAGGGAGCCCGCGTAGGAACCAGTAGCCTGCGGCGACAATCCCAGTTATTGCACTTCCGCGGAGATCTGAAGATTCAGAATCTGCGAGGGAATGTCGATACCCGACTTCGCAAGCTCGATGAGGGACAGTTCGAAGGCATCATCCTGGCCTGCGCCGGCTTGATTCGCCTGGGTTACTCCGACCGGATCACAGAGACCATCCCGGTCGAAAGACTCTGTCCGGCTGTCGGCCAGGGGGCCTTGGGCATTGAGACCCGCCAGGCAGACGCCTTTACTCTTGAGAAAGTGCAAAGGCTCGATCATGCCGAGACCCATATTGCCGTCGCGGCTGAGCGTGCCTTCCTGAAACGCCTGGGCGGAGGCTGCCAGGTGCCGATTGCCGGCTATGCCCGGGTTGAAAATCAAATACTTCAAATGCTGGGTGTCATCGCCAGCCCGGATGGGAAACAACTGTTTCGAGACACCCAAGAGACGAAGGTCTCCTCTTCCGAGAGCGCGGCGATTGCTGGAGTTCAGATGGCAGAGCGAATGCTCTCAGCGGGCGCTCAAGCGATTGTGGTACCATCTTGAGTTGACTCTGGTCGCAGCTATGAGTGGACGAGTGTATCTTATCGGCGCGGGCCCCGGAGATCCCGACTTGATTACCGTGAAAGGGCTCCGCTGCCTGCAGTCTGCCGACTGCGTCATTTATGATTACCTGGTAAACAGTGATCTTCTCGAGGCAGTTCGTCCAAACGCCGAACGGATCTACGTGGGGAAAAGAGGTGGAATCAAACAGGCCACACAGGAGGAGATCAATCGACTGATCATCGAGAAAGCGGCTGCCGGTAAGGTGGTGGCTCGCCTGAAAGGTGGCGATCCTTTTGTCTTCGGACGGGGCGGCGAGGAAGCGGAAGTGCTGGCGGAAAGGGGCATTCCTTTTGAGATTGTCCCGGGAGTTACCTCCGGCTATGCGGCTCCGGCTTATGCGGGTATCCCAGTGACACACCGGGACTTCAGTCCGTCAGTCGCTTTTGTTACCGGTCACGAGGATCCGGAACGAGCGGAAACCGGGATTTGTTGGGAAAAGCTGTCGACCGGCGTGGAGACATTGGTGTTTTTCATGGGGGTGTCGAAACTACCTGAAATTGTCAACCAGTTGCTCCTTCATGGTCGGCCTCCTCACACTCCTGTGGCCTTCATCCAGTGGGGAACTTATCCACGGCAGGAAGTTCTTACGGGCACATTGGCTGACATTGTCAGCCGGGTGCAAAGTTCCGGTTTCTCCGCGCCCGCCATTACCGTTGTCGGGGAAGTGGTTCGATTACGGGAAAAGCTCAACTGGTTCGAGACCTTGCCGCTTTTTGGAAGGCGCATTGTCATAACTCGGCCCCGTGAGCAGGCGGACGAGTTCAGACATGCCTTGTCTGTCCTAGGGGCCGAAGTCATTTCCCTGCCGACTATTGAAATTCGCGATCCCGTTTCATGGGATTCTATGGACGAAGCGATCCGAAAGATCGAGCGCTATAGCTGGCTGATCTTTACGAGCGTTAATGGAGTCAGATATTTCTTTTCCCGTTGGGCTCTGATGAAACGCGATATCCGTGAGCTTCATGGTATTCTCATCGGCGCAATCGGATCCGCCACAGAACAGACGCTTCGATCATTCGGCGTGCGCGTAGAACTGGTCCCGGATGAGTATCGAGCTGAGGGAGTAGTGGAGGCTCTCAAGGGAAAAGTCGGTCCTGCCACTCGGATCCTAATCCCACGAGCCCGAGTGGCGCGAGACGTCCTGCCCGAATCACTCCGCTCCTGGGGGATCGCGGTCGATGTGGTCGAGGCCTACCAGACGGTCGTCCCGGAGGAATCGCGTGCACTGTTACGTCAGATAATGGGGGAACGCCGGGTGGAAATGATTGTGTTCACGAGCTCGTCGTCTGTCACCAACCTGGCTGAACTCTCGCAGCCCGACTCCCTGGCTGAACTGCTAAAAGGCACCACAGTTGCAGCCATTGGCCCCGTCACTGCGGAAACCGCACGCAGGCAGGGGTTGGATGTGTCTGTTCAACCCTCTCGGTATGATGTCCCATCTCTGATCAATTCGATACGACAGCACTTCGAGGTAACACCATGAAGTGCTGGAAGTGCGGGAATGGAATGGAGATCCCGGCAACCGCTCGAATCCTGCCCAGGGATAGCTGCCCGAGTTATGATTACGATCTCCACGTCTGTAGGAATTGCCGTTTCCATGATCCCCATTCCCATAATGAGTGCGTGGAAACTCAGGCGGAATGGGTCCGTGACAAGGAGAAAGCCAACCATTGCGATTACTTCGAACCCGGGGGCGCTTGCGGTCCAGGAGTGGGGCATCGGACTGCCACTCGCAACGCCAAAGCCGCCTTCAACCGGCTGTTCAAGGACTGAGACCAAAGCGTGGAAGATTGAGAAAAGAGACAAAAAAGGGAGGAAGGATCATGAGCATCACATGCAGGTTTTCGAAAGTGCTGGCAGTTGTCTTCTGCCTGGTTTTGACGATGGGCCACCCATTGCGAGCCGACTTGAAATATGAAGAAACTTCTAAGATGACTGGTGGAATGCTGCAAGGCATGACCAAAATGATGGGGATGTTTGGCGCCAAAGGGTTGAATAACAATTCGACAATTCACTATTTCAAAAGCGATTGCATGCGGGCCGAGCCGTTGCTTTGAACGGACAAGAGGCAGCGCCGCGTGCGTGGAAACATACGAACAATTGACCGGAGCGGGGGTCCATGACATTGGAGATCGCTGCGGCGAAATGTGGAGGTTCGCGTCCGTGCAAGAGGAAACCATTCCCGGCGATGCCACTGCCTTGGACACCAGGCCAGGGCACGCAGGCGATGCCGCCATTCTCGACAATAAGCATGTCAAGAAATCCTACGCGCGCTGGGCGCCGGTTTACGATCTCGTCTTCGGCGCGGTGTTCGAAGCCGGCCGCCGCGCCTCGATCGCCGCAGCCGAGCTTGCGTGCGGGCCGCAAGGCGGGCG
>JBGPHY010000101.1:0-12351 GCA_041484625.1 Terriglobia bacterium
ACCAGTCTCTGAACTACGGACCACATTAGGCACCGAATTGAAGATATACATGGCGCTCCCATCCCAGTGGGCAAGGCTGTTGCAGTCGACGACTCCCGGGAATTTGACAAACGAAGCCTTGCGTAATTCCATGCCTGGAGCCCCAGAACCTGGCGATCCCGTAACTTCGGAGTTAGCAGGAGTTGTCTTCAAGCAAAGAACCAGAGCAAATAAGAATCCGAACAACCTCAAGATATCGTGGGTCAGGCCGCAACCAGGTTTCAATTCTCGAAACATTTCCTTCTCTCCTTTCAGTAGTGGTTGGGACGCGGGAATGGCAACACAAGTGAGCGCCTGCTGACGATCAACACGGCAATGGACTCCGGGAAACCCATGGAGTATTCCTGTGCAGACAACCCTGGGGTCGTCGTTAATTTTGCGCCAGAGAGCGCTAGCGGGCCGACCTAGGAAAACAAGAAGAGCAATCGATAATTCCGGAGAGAGATTAGACCCAGGGCAAAGTCATGTCAAGTCTTTTCTGAAAAATATTGCCAACGACCATGCCAGTCAATAGGATAAGCTCTTTACTTACAGCGTTATAATCAGTGTTTTGGCGCCTCCAGCAACAGGTGGCGTAAAGAACTTTTCAAGAGCGAAATATCCAGAACGTAATCGATAGTTGTGCTAAAATAGACACGATTGATCTGTTTCTCAAACCTCAGTTCTTGCCCTTGTTAGGGAACGGAAATAGAAGCGGAAAGGGCTTTGGCTGTGAGGAGATAACGCATGAAAGAGAAGTCGAAAACGAAGCGGCATGAGGTCGCGCGTTTGCTGGAGACTCGCATCCTTACCGGCCAGTTTGCTCCGGGAAGCAAATTGCCGGAAATGAAGTTAGCCTCAGCCCTGGGTGTCTCGCAGGCCTGCGTGCGCGAGGCCCTGCAAGAGTTGGAAGGATTGGGGCTGGTGGTCAAGCAGCCCAACCGCGGCACTTTCGTCATCAACCTGAAGGGCGAAGACCTGGTTTACATTTATCAAGTGCGGCGCGAACTCGAGCCGCTGGCGTGTGCCATGGCGGCCACTCAGATGCGGCCACAGCGCCTGGATGAGTTGTGCACATGCCTGGAGGATATGCGGGCAGCTGTGGCCAGCAGCGATTACGAACGTTATGTGAATGCCGATTATCGCTTTCACTCGCTTATCTGGAAATCCCAGCGCAATCCCTATTTAGAGCGTATGCTGAAGGAGGTCTGTTTGCCGCTCTTTGCTCATGAGCTACTCCGCCGTTACTCAAGAGCCTCGACCAGCTTTGATCTGGCCTTAAAACAACACGAGCGGATTATCAGGGCGCTTCAAACCCGGAACCCCGAATTGGTGTCTAAAGTCATCCGACGCATGATCGATCGCTTTCTGCGACAGGATCAGGCTGAATTGATCTCCGCCGCCATGGGCAAAGAGACGGCTCCTACTGAATCCGTTGAGTCACGGTCCTAATCGTTAGGTCTGGCGATTTTCGGGAAGGGATCGATTTTTCCTCTCAGCGCGGCGATCCGCGAACAGGATTACAGTGGTTCCGGTCAAA
Source organism: Terriglobia bacterium (assembly GCA_041484625.1). Classification (GTDB taxonomy): domain Bacteria; phylum Acidobacteriota; class Terriglobia; order Versatilivoradales; family Versatilivoraceae; genus JBGPHY01. Next base: position 1,559 of record JBGPHY010000101.1, read on the forward strand.
ACCAACAATCCGCCTCCGATAATGGCGGCAGTCATCCGTTCTTTTAGAAAGATTGCTGAAAGGAGAATCCCGAAGAACGGGAGCAAGTAAACCGAAAGCGATACCTGTGTGACCTCCAAGCGAGAGAGCACACGGAAAAAGATCACCATTGAAATTCCCCATGAAAAGCAACCCAGCACACCCAAGCCTATCCACGCATCCCGGGGGTACCCCTGAATCACCTTCCAATCGACCGGTTCAAGCCAAATGAGCAGCGGCAGACAAATCAGCCCTGTAAACAGGTACGAGGTGACCAGCAACCGGATGGGTTGAAAACGCTCCAGCAAATCCTTGCTATAGACATTGGTAAACGCGCTTCCGGAACAGCCCACCAGGATGAGGGCATTCCCCACCAGAAAGCGCGAATTGAGCATTTGGAGGTTCCGCCAATCGATTTCTGAACAAATCACGGCTCCCGTGATGCCCAACGCAAAACTCAGCCAGCGCCAGCGATTCATTCGCTCGTCTCTGACCACAGAAGCCAGCATGGCAGTGAACACTGGGATGCTCAAGGTTAACAAGGCGGCGTTGGCGGCTAGAGATCGCTCGATCCCCCAGGCCAGAATCACTGAGGCGGGCAAAAATCCCATGACCGTCGCCATTAAAAAGGGAAAGAGGTTTTTTCCTCTAAAAAGTGTGAGGGGGTTTGCCTGCTCCGGATAGGCGCGGGTCTCGAAGATATAAAATGGAGTCAGGCAAAGGGCTCCCAAGAGGAAAATGAAGAAAGACAGTTGCACGGGCCCCATGCTGCTGACGCTCGTCTTAGTCGCCGGATACTGTGCTCCAAACATCAAGTTACAAAGGACGAGCAGGCCCAGATCTTGGAGCCGAGGGGAGCGATGATGAGTAGCGGAAGTGTCGGTGGGTGTTTCCATGGGTGGAGCATTCTACCTGAACCTCTCTGTCCCAGGTAAGTAAATTCTAATGCCGGCTGCTGATGTCTCCAAAGGCATGCCGGGGTCGACGCCCACGCTGGTGCGGCAGCAAATCCGGAACGGGCGAAAACGGCTGCCAGGTGCAGCAAGATTAACCATCACGCATAGGTTCATTTTTGGGGAGTGGACAGAAGGTCATAAATAGCTCGACGCAACTTGGGGTAATCAACGGTCTTACCCAACAGGAGTTCATCTCCCAACCGGACGAGATCCTCGGAAGTTCTTCTGCCATTCCTTTCAATCAAGCGAAGGTATTCGAAATCTTGCAGGCCTCTCCGCAAGGCTTTCAGGCGGATGGATGGGACAGGGCCGTCATAGCCAAACTTCGAACCGGGATAAAGGACCATTGAGAACCCCTGATATCGGCCTCCAGCAGTCGAATAGGGATCGCCCGGAGGCGCATCTGTGTCCCAATCGGTCCAATCCGTGGCATTCCAAAAACACACTCCATCCGCCTCATGCTTGAATCCAAGCCAGCCCCAAAAGACAGACTCGACTAGAGACTCTGTTACCCGCGGCGTGCCGGAGTAAAAGTAGACTGTCTTGCCCTGAGCTTTCAGTTTGCGAACCTCCGACAGGTTTGACCAGAAGTGGGAGGAGTTGATATTCCAAAGATCCACCTTGGCTCCTAACGCATTGACTGCTGACCGGCTGGTGTCCCGGGGGTACTGGCAACTTGGATTGTTCTCACAGTGAAAGTGACCGATGTCCAGCCGGAAGGCGACCTTGACGGGACCTCCATTCGGAAAGGATTCCTTTTGGGCAACAGCCGGACATTTTGGAAAGGCGAGAAGAATCAGCGTAAGAAACAAGATCAGTTGATTCCTTTTCATCGCAGGTTCCAGTATGGGTGCGTCCAGCCTCGCGGGGAGGCTGGACGCAGACAGAATACTCAAAAGTCGAAGCGAAGACTGAACTGAATGGTCCGAGGGTCATTCCACTGTTGACCCAAATCCACCAGTCCCTTCTCCGGGTCCGGATTGAGGTTGTTGGGGTGGTTGAACAGGTTGAAGAAATCGGCTGCGAAGCGAATATTCATCGATTCTTTTAAACGGAAGTTCTTCACAATCGAGAAATCTGTCAGCCAGCTCTTCGGCCCCTCAATGAAGTTTCGAGGCATGGAGTTGTAGACATCGTAGGGAACACTGGTGATCGAACCGTCCTTGAGCCGAACCGGAACGTCGTTGCTCGTCCCATCAGGTGACAATTTCACAAGGGCAGGTTGATAGTTTTCCATGCCGGGAATCCCCGTCGTGTCAAAATTCCCTTTGAAATAGAGAAGCTGGTTTTGACCCCCGAAGTTAATCACCTTACGCTGGTCCGCGCTGAGTCGGGGATCTCCGTTCAGCCAATAGGCCGCCTGGTACGCCCAGACCGCATCGTACGGATAAATGCCCGCTTGTGGATTCAACCAGCTGCCTGTCCGGAAGGAACCAATGGAAGCCACCTGCCATCCGCCCAGAACTTTAGCCCAGCCACCGGATGATTTCTTCCAGAAAGGCAAGTCGTAAACCACATTCCAGCGCATTTGATGCTTAGGTACAGGACCCACATTGAAATAGACCAACCTGAGCAGTTGATCCAGCGACCCGCCTCCCGGGACTATACCTGGGGAAGGCACGACCTGTCCGGGTTGGCTGGAATATCCATCGCCATCCGTGGTGCTCAAGCTTCGGGAAAAGACATAGAACCACTGGAATGCCAGCCCTCGGTTGTACTGCCGCTCGACATTGACCTGGAACGAGTTGCTGTTGGAATAGCCGGCATGCGTCCGCATGGGCAGATATTGCCAGAACGAGTTGGGTGCTAACTGGCGATAGTCATCCGGGGGAGCTTGCCCGGTGCTGGTCGCATAAAGATAGCGAGATCCCGGAGAGTTCAAGACCACGGTTTGATCCAGGTTACTGCCGTGGTTGCCCACGTAACTGAGACGCAGGCTGGTCAGGGGCATGATTTCCCGCTCGATGGTGAAGTTCCACTCCTGGGCCCGATTGTTGCGCCACTGCTTGTCCCAGGGCACAAATCCGAAAGGTGGAGAAGTGGTTTGCGGATTGTTAAGATCAACGGGATTGGGATCATCCACGCTCACTCCGGGCACATACGGAGATCGGAAATCAAAATATCCGTCGGTGGCGCCATTGAAATTGGCAATATCATTCACATAACGGAGATTCAAGGGAACGTTGTAACCGGATTCGCCCAGCAATTGGGCTAAAGGGGTTGTCCAGTAATAGACTCCATAACCGCCTCGAAGCACGGTCTTGTTGTTCACCTTGAAAGCCGCACCCAGGCGCGGCCCGAAATCCTTCTTATCCCCCAGGAGCAGATTGTCTGGAAAGCCTGCTTTATCGGCCGTCGACCAGGCCAGGCCGCCCTTAGTGTAAGACTCCAGGAGAGAAGAGGGAAGTCCCAGACTCTCCATGGGATATCCCGCAGGAGTCAGCACCGTGTGGGTGGTTTCCAGGTTTGCTGTGTCCAGGTTCAAGAATCTGCCTCTCGCCTCCCGGTAAGGCGTCCAGTAGTCATAGCGTAATCCGTAGTTCAAGGTGAGACGGGGCGTCACCTTCCAGCTGTCCTGGGCGTAAAACCCATACTCCCTCTGTCGGAGGTAGTAGAAGGGTCGATTATACTGGACCGCAAAGTATTCTCCATAACCGAGCAGCATGGACGCCAGTCCAAACCCGGTGTAATTCACCCCGGCCTTACTAATGGGGTCGTACAGTGCCGTGTAGCCTTCACCGAAGCCGTAACGTCCCTGACCTTGTTGTTCCCCCCAGGTGTTATTGCGTTCATCCCGCACCCTGAAACCGAATTTGAAGTCATGCTTGTTCCTGATCAACGTCAGGTTGTCGTCTACTGTGATGTTGTTCAGGTATTGTGGGGTCCTGTTTTCGCTGTCCCAGAGGAAGTAAGCTGGCCTGGTCCGTGCCGTGAGCGTGGGCCAACCACTGATCCCCAGGGGATTCGCAACTCCCAGAGCTTGATCCCAATCCACATCATCCCGGCCGCCACCGCGCTGGCTGTTCGATCGCTGACCAGCCATGACCAGTTCGTTCAACTTGTTAGGTGAGAAGATGTGCGTGCAGGTCATCGATCCGCTGTAAATCTTGTTCAAGGTGCGTTGGGTATTGTAGGAGAGATCGGGGGCCTGCGGGGCACCGAAATAGCCTACCGAATCCGCATTGGCAATGGAGAACCTTCCGGAGACCAGGTTCCGGTCAGAAAAGCGGTGATCGACTTTGGTCGTATAGGTGTTCTGGTTGTAATATTCCGGGACAGGACCAATCCAGTTGTTTCCGAGCATCGGGCTAACAGTATTGGTGGGCCCGGGCGTGTGATCCTTCAGGTACAAGAACATGGCGCTCCGATGGCGGTCCGCCGGGATAATATTGTTCGGGAACGGTTGACGCACCCCCTTGGCGTCGGTGGTTGCCGGGTCATAAATGGTGTACTTGTTTCCTTGTGCATCGACGATATTCGAAAAATCACCATTCCACATGGCTCCGGTTGGAACCACATAATCATAGGTCAGCCCTTGGCGTCGGCGCTGTCCTTCGTATGAGAAGAACCAGAAGGTCTTGTCTTTTCCATTATAAAGCCTGGGAATAACCACCGGTCCGCCGGCAGTGGCTCCGAACTCGTTGCGCAGGAGCCGGGCCGGTGTGTCACCATCATTGCGGGCGCGAGCCCTCAATCCTGCGCCGTTGTTGCGAAATGTCTCAAAGATGCTGCCGTGCAGTGCATTGGTGCCGCTGCGCGTCAGAATCGAAACAGTGTTGGGCCGCTGGTACTGTGCCGTCGAGTTTGTGTCGATTCTAAATTCCTGGATCGTGTCCAGCCCGGGGCGGATCCGGCTGATCGAACCGCTATACGCGTCCCCGATCGCGGTGCCATCCTGCAGGAAGCCCGCTCCCCCTGCCTTCAATCCATTGACCCGAGGGGCATCCGGTGCGTTCCCAGGAGTTTTTTGTGGGAAGGTGCCGTCCCCCCGCGGGACGTCGTTTCCTTGAACGCCGGGGGTCAGTTGGAAAAGCGTGAGGACGTCCCGGCCATCCAAGGGAAGTTGCTGGATGCGCTTGAAATCGGTGACTGTCCCGATCGATGAGCTTTCGGCTGCAATTGTCGGGGTCGCCTCTTCCACCTCGATGGTTGAGCTCATCTCCCCCACCTCTAAGACGAGATCCAAAACCGCCACCTGCTGAATCTGCAAGTCCAGCTTACCGGACCATTTCTTGAATCCCTGTCTCTCGGCAGTCAACTGATAACTGCCAGGGGGCATGTTGGGAAAGCTAAAAAGTCCATCCGAGTCGGTCTGCGTCTGGCGTGAATTGTTGGTTGCTGTGCTTTGCAGGACCAGGGACGTGTCGGGGATGACAGCCCCACTCGGATCTTTCACGATGCCTTTTACTTCGCCCACAGTCGTTTGGCCCAGGGCTACTCCTGCCACCAACACTAGCCAGAACGCCCATGCGCTTACAAGGCCTGCACTCCATCTCTTTACTTCTTTCACATCACACCTCCAATCATTCTTAGAAATTCGTGGGGTCTTATGAGGCCCCACTGAAAAAGATACCGGCACGGTCGTAACGAAAAGATGCAATCCCTAACAGGTTACCGACAGTCACCCCAGTCAGGCCATGCACCGGAACTGCACAAACGATTCCCGCCCATGCAGAGGGAAAGGGCAGCCGCATAGGCGGCCTCAGGATCTCTGGGAATGGCGGCCTGTCTTCCCGGAAACTTGCAGGTCCTCGGACCGCGCTTGTTGCATCGATTTCTCCATGGCCAGCTTGGCTTCCTTCTCCTTGCCCTCTCGAATCAACTGCAACAGCCGCCTGTGTTGACGGGCCGCCTCCAGCATGGCTTGACGCGACGGATCAGCGTCTTGAATGATGACGAAGGCGAAGAGTTTCGGAACTAATCGCTCCAGGAGATCGACCAGACTGCCATTGCCTGTCGACCGCCAGAGAGCCCGATGAAAATCAAGGTCGGCCTGGACGAGTTCTGAAAACTTCCCACGCTTTGCAGCGTCCTCCAACTTCCCATAGGCGAGTTCACAAACCGTCAAGTCTTTCCCCCTCTTGCTGACCAAGAGTTCGACCACGAGCGATTCCAAACAAGCACGGACCAGATACATTTCTTTGATCTCCCGTTGTGACAGGGCTGTCACAAATGTCTTCCGGGGGCTCCCTCGCTGGATAAAACCCTGGTGTTCCAGTTCAATTAAGGCCTCGCGAATGGTGGCCTGTCCCACGCCCAGCTTTCCCGCGAGTCCTAGTTCCGTGACCCGCTCTCCCGGTTGGAGCTCCCCTCTCAGAATGGCTGTGCGGATCTGTTCCACGGCGGCTCCCTTCAAGGACGGACGGTCAATACGGGTGAGAATGGAAGGCTCGTTTCGATCACCAGCGGACGGAATGGTCATAGTGTTTTTTCCTTGCATATCGATTAACGTTAATAGATAATAGTTAATTGTTGACGATTGTCAAGTCTTTTTTTGAGGGGAGCTCCCCCGTCTCTGGAGAATGCAGGGCTTTAGCGCCAACCGCCGCCGGTTTCCGGTTTTTGGCTGAAGGATCTGGGGCCCGGACCGGAGACGGGGCCATTCGGCCAGAGAGAATTCTGCCCCAAGGCAGCCTGAGAACCCGCAGAGACGCGCGTGAAGCATGGCGCCGCCACAGGCGCCAGGACGCGGAAAACCAGCGATCTTAAGGAGCAAACTGCCGCCATGAAGATCAGCATTACCTACCTGTACACCATCTTTCGTTATGGGTATCCTCCCGAATTTAAAGACGATTTGAAGGCCCTCTCCGAGATTCGGAAGCTGGGTTTCCATTACCTGGAAATGGAGGGGCTCGGACCCCAACACCTGCGTTCGGTCTACCGGAATCGCATTCAATTGTTGAACGCCTTAAACGACTGTGAACTGCGGGTCCACAATTTCTGTGCTGTTGATCCGGATCTGGTCAGTCCTCATCAGGCCCGGTACGAGCGTGCGTTGGACCGCTTCAAACGGGCTGCAGAATTGGGGGACTTCCTGGGCGCTGAGACCCTCCATTTAGCCAGCTACGCTCCTCCTGTGCGCTACCTCGAACGGAAACCCTACCAGCTTGCAGAAGGAGGCGAGTATGCCTTCACGGACTATAGCCCAATCCGCATCCCTCCAGGTTTCGAATGGAACGAGGTCTGGAATACACTAATTAAGTCCTGCCGGATATGCGCCGACATTGCATCACAACATGGAAAAACCGTGATCATGGAACCCAGGGTGGGAGAAACCATTTGTTCGGTGGATTCGATGCTGCGCCTGGTCGAACAGGTAAAGCGCCCTAATTTCAAGGCCAACTTCGACACTGCTCATTTCTGTGCCCAACGCGAAAACGTCGCACTGGGGTTGATGAAGCTAAAGGGAAGGTTCGCCAACGTTCACATTGCCGACAACAACCCGGCTAACACACAACATCTCCCGATCGGGGACGGGATCATTGACTGGAGGGAATTTTTCAGAGTCCTGAAACTGTTGAAATATGATGGTTATCTGGGGTTGGATCTGGGCGCCAGCAAATCGCTGGTGCAGGCCTATCGAAAATCGGTTGAGAGAATCAGAGCGATAGCGGCTGACCTGAGAATCCCAATCGAGATTTGAATTGGAATGGGCAATATTCTTTGCCTCCTGTAACCTGGCTGTGCCCAAGAAACAATTTCATGCGATCAACGGATTCAATCCAACATTCCGTACGGCAGAGGACCGGGAATTCTGCAGACGCTGGCTGCAGCAGGGGTTCAGGATGGTTTATGTACCTGGACTCTTAGTACGTCACGCACAGCGGAATACCTTTCGGTCGTTTTGGCGGCGCCATTTCAGTTACGGTCGTGGAGCCTATCGTTATCATCGGCTCCGCGCAGTGCATGCGCAGAAGCGATTCCAGCTAGGGCCTCTCTCGTTTTATTGAAAACTATTTCGGTTCCCATTCTCACAGGGCTGGGGAGGGAGGGCCATCGCTGTTGAAATGCTGTTAATTATCTCCCAGCTGGCCAACGCGATCGGCTTTATCTGGGAACTGCAACAGCAGAAGAAATGATTGACGGGTCCTATTCAGATTTGACACCGGCAACAACGCCAAAATCTTTGAGTACAATGTCAAGCAACTTGGCGTGGATTCGAAAGCATGAACCTCGCTCTCAAACAGAGGGTAGAGGGACCTAAGGGGTGGGAATCTGTGAAAAAATTCGGAATTCCGGGGAGTCGCCGTGTGAGGGCACACGGCCTACACTCATCCCAAAGGTCTTGCGAGAGCTATGTAGGCCGGGTCCCACGACCCGGCGCATTTTTTCACAGCTTCTGAGGCGTAACCCAACAAAGCGATGCGGATGAGGGAGCGCGTGACCCTCAAGACACCCCTGACCCCTTCTGATAGGCAATAGGACCTTCAAAAATAGACCCTGCCGTCTCCTGACTTCTTCCTACTCCTGTTCCACTACCTTGGCTGGCAATCTGCCCGCTCACCTCTCATATGCCCCCCAGGATGTTACTCTTAGGGGATGATTTGGAGATCATGTGTAATTGCGGAAAATCTTAGACTCCAGATCCGCTTGATTTGGCTGAGGGCTCCTTTCATTCGGGAATTGTTGCTCCTCTTGTGGCGACAAAAGGGGGTCGCTATTGCTTGGCCTGGCGCCTCTTGACTTCCATTTGAATGTGGTCACATTGCTCTGGTGTGAAGCCGATTCCCCCGCGAGAAATGCTCCCCAGATCCTTCAGCCTCCACCTTCCCATCATGATACCGTTGGATGAATGCGAATTGGACCCGAGCAGCAAGTGCCCGATCTCATGGGCTATGACTTGAGCCAGCATGTCCGAAATCGGCACATTGTATCGGGCGGCTTCATTCTGAACGCGATCCCAGAAAACATTGACAATACGGGGTCCCAACAAGGCCTCTCCCTTGGCGTCTGTTTTCATCCCTTTCGGGGCGGCCGGGAGGATCCGGAGCGCCATATGCGTTGTCTCCTTAAATCCTATGCAGTTGGGATAGAGGGCCATGGTCCCTTCCTTGGTGGGGCAGGGAGCCCACTCCAATTCCACTCCTGCCTGGCGATAGATCTTGTCCATCCTGTCCTGCATGGCCTTTTGAATCTTCTCGGAGAGCAAAACAAAATCAAAAGACAGTATCGTCACCGTTGGTGACTCTTCATGGGTGCTCATCGTTTCCGGAGCCGCCTGCCCTGCACCATTGAGAGCGACCATCAAACCCAGACAAAAAAATCCCTTTCCTCGCCAGCTCATGGCATCCCTCCGTAAGTTCAACAAAGGAGTCCAGTTCTGAGCTGGCCGGCCGGCGTCTCAGCGGCAGTTTCTAACTGCCTTCATCCGGTAATGCGCAAATCCAGGCGCTAATCCGCAAGAAAATCATGAATTCTGTCGGGGAAAAATCGGTGTGCTTATAATTCTCTATAAGCCGTAACAGGAGTATAATCTGCGTGGTTATCTTCACTATTCCGGGGATGGGAACCTATGACTACCTCTCTCTCATCCGCGCAGGTGACACAACTGCTTCACTCCTGGAGCGAGGGAAACCAGGCCGCCCTAGAGAAACTGACCCCCCTGATTTATGCGGAACTGCATCGACTGGCGCGAGGCTTCATGCGGCGCGAGCGCGAAGGACACACCCTACAGACGACTGCCCTGATCAATGAAGCTTTTTTGAAGCTCATTGACTGGAAGAATGCCAAATGGCAAAACCGGGCGCATTTCTTCGGCATCTCGGCCCGCTTGATGCGGCAGATCCTGGTCAGTTACGCTAGGGCTCATCACAGCTCCAAACGAGGAGGTGAAGCCGAGCGGATGGAACTGGACGAAGAGCTGGTTCCTGCTAAGGCAGGGAGAGATGTCGTGGCGGTTGACGACGCCTTAAGAAGCCTGGAGGAACTGGATCCAAGGAAGGCCCACATCGTGGAACTGCGATTTTTCGGGGGCCTCGGCACAAGGGAAACAGCGGAGGTCATGAAGCTCTCCACTCGCACGGTGGAATTGGAATGGAGCCTGGCCCAGGCGTGGCTCCTGCGGGAGCTGAGTCCTGCAGCAGGCAGGGTGAAAGCGAAGAGCGAGTAGCGAGAGAAAGGCAGGAAGGCGAACGAGGGGGAGAATGCAGATGGGAACACGGTGTGAAAGGGTCAGGAACAACGTTAGAGCGACTGAGGGTTCCGTCGGCACGTATATCTTTCACCAATCTTTGACCACTCCCAATCCGATGAGTTAACCATGAAGAACATGAAGGGCATGAAGAGGGAATTCAGTGAGCGTTGACGAAATGAAAGCGATTTCCGAACCCAGCTGTTGACTTTCATGAGGCTTTCCGGGATCAAACAAGAATTTCTAATCAATTTCAATGTGGAGAGACTGGCAGAGGGACTGAAGAGTTACGTCCGCTAAGGCTTCATGCACTTCATGTCCTTCATGGTGTGAAACGGACCCTTTCGACAAACACATTCAGCGGAGTAGTCATCTCGACCGGTCCTATTGACTGATCTCAGAACACTGATTTGTGACTCCCGACCGCTGGGAACAAATCAACCGGCTTTAAAGGGGCTGAGGGTTTCGTCGGCATTGCTGTCTTTCACCAATCATTGACCACTCCCATTCAAATGAATTAACCATGAAGAACATGAAGGGTATGAAGAGGGAATTCAATGGGAGTTGACGAAATGAAAGCGATTCACCGAGCCCAGTTGTTGACTTTCATGAGACTTTCCGGGATCAAACAAGGTTTTCTGATCAATTTCAATGTGGAGAGACTAGCAGACGGGCTGAAGAGTTACGTC